>JAVEZW010000016.1:0-32211 GCA_034002805.1 Bacteroidales bacterium
TTGTTTACCATACTATACTAGGCCCAGCAAGCTTAAGCATTAATTATTATGATAAGTTGGATAAGAAATATTACTTTGTGTTTAATTTTGGATACATTTTATTTAATAAAAAAGGTAACGAATAAAACGATATAACTTGAATCAATTTAAACGACTTGCAGGACAAACTATAATTTATGGCTTTGGCACTATCGCCCCAAGAGTACTTAATTTTTTATTGCTAACACCCCTTTATACCCGAATTTTAAACAAAGGAGAGTATGGTATATTTACAGAGCTTTATGCCTACATAGTATTTTTGTTAGTAATTTTAACGTATGGTATGGAAACTGGTTTTTTTCGTTTTGCAAAAAGCGAGAAAGATTTTAATAAAGTATATAGTACCAGTCTGATTGCATTATTTACCACTTCGTTTTTATTTATTGTACTGACTTCTATTTTTTCTTCTCAACTTGCCACAGCCATAGATTACGAACATAACGAAAATTACATACGATGGTTCTGCATTATTGTAAGTATTGATGCTTTTACTTCTATACCTTTTGCAAAGCTCCGATTGGAAGGTAAAGCAGCCAAATTTGGGATTTTAAAAATTATTAATGTGCTTGTTAATATAGGTTTAAATGCGTTGTTTTTTCTCATATTTCCGCAAATTTATAAATCAAATCCCGAATTAATAAGTCGTTTTTACAATCCAGAAATGGGCGTTAGTTATATATTTATAGCAAATCTAATAGCCAGCATTGTAACATTAGTTTTATTATTACCCGAAATTGTAAGATTTAAATTGAACTTTGATTTTAGCCTGCTAAAACGAATGCTGGTTTACACATTTCCATTACTTATTGTAGGCATAGCAGGATCGGCAAACGAAGTTTTAGACAAAATCTTGATGAAGTATTTGGTTACCGATCCAACCACTGCATTAGAGCAGGTTGGTATTTACGGCGCAAATTACAAACTGGCTGTTCTAATGACCATATTTATTCAAATGTTTAGATATGCTGCTGAGCCATTCTTTTTCTCAAAAATGGATGATAAAAATGCAAAAGAGCAATATGCTATAATAATGAAGCTGTTTATTCTGGCCGGATTACTTATTTTTCTCGGTGTAGTTCTGTATATTGATATTGTTAAATATTTTATAGGATCAGAGTTTCATGAGGGCATAAAAATAGTTCCCATTATATTATTGGCAAATTTATTTTTAGGAATATTGTATAATCAATCTATATGGTATAAACTTACTAATCTTACCCGCTATGGCGCGTTGGTTTCAATAGTTGGTGCTGTAATAACAATTATATTTAATATTCTTCTGGTTCCTTCATTCGGCTATGTTGGTGCTGCATGGGCAACATTAATTTGTTATACTGCAATGATCGTTATCTCCTATTTTGTAGGACAGAAATTTTATCCCATTGATTATGATCTAAAAACGATAGGATTTTATTTTGGTATTGCTTTATTTGTATTTACCGTTAATCAAGTATTGGATATTAAGTCGTTTATTATTCAAATGATTGTTAGTACGATTTTTATCACCTCCTATATGGGTTTGATGATTAAAAAAGAAAAGCTTTTAAAGATTTTTAACAAATAGAAACGACATATAATTTTTTAAGTAGTAGTTTAATTTATAAGTTTGAAAAAATCCTTTTAGTACAATGAATGTAAAAATAGTTAATAAATCAAACAATCCTTTACCAGAGTACGGTACAGAGCATGCTGCCGGAATGGACTTACGAGCTTTTTTAAAAGAAACGGTAACTTTGAAACCATTGGAAAGAGCACTAATACCTACAGGTTTATATATTGAGCTTCCGATTGGATTCGAAGCCCAGATTCGACCAAGAAGTGGACTTGCTTTTAAAAAGGGAATAACCGTATTAAATACACCTGGAACTATTGATGCTGATTATCGTGGCGAAATAGGTATTATCTTAATTAATATTTCAAATTCAGATGTTATAATTGAAAATGGTGAAAGAATTTGTCAGATGGTCATTGCAAAGCACGAGCAAGTAACATTAAGTGCTGTTAACGAAATATCTCAAACATCAAGGGGCGAGGGTGGTTTTGGAAGCACAGGAGTTAAATAAATTTAGATAGGATTTTTTGATAAAGTAATAGATAAATGATGTATAGAGTAAGCAGGGATTTGGTTTATTGTAAAGGATTAAAAAACATTCTGATTTCTTTGCTAATTCTTTTTAGCCTTGCTTCATGCACCTCTAAAAAGGAAATGAGTAAAAGTCTTAATACTGATAATGAAGCTGAGTTCTATTATACTTTTTTAGAGGCGAACCGATTAAAAATTCTGGGTGATTACAATACTGCACTTAAATTATATCTGCAAAGTTTGGAAATAAAACCTACCTCTGATGGTACTATGCACGAAATAGCTCGAATTAATGGTGCATTAGGTAATTTTGATCTTGCAATAAAATATGCGAAGATGGCTGTAAAGCAAAATCCAGTAAACAAATTTTATTATTATACACTGGCTGATATTTATTTGGATAATCAGCAAATAGACCAAGCCATTGAGGTATATGAAAATATACAAAAAATCGACCCCGAAAACCAGGAGGTTACTTTTTATCTGGCTATGCTTTATAAGCAAAATCAAAAATTTAATGAAGCAGTAAATACACTAAATAAATTAGAAGAAAAGGTTGGAGTTAACGAAAGCATATCGATAAACAAGCAGCAAATATTTTTGTTTCAGGGCAATAAAACAAAAGCATACGATGAGATAAATAAACTAATTACAAATTATCCTGAAGAAGCTAAATACTATGCAATTTTAGCAGATATGTACACCCGTGATAACTTGTTGTTAAAAGCTGAAGAAACATTAACTATTTTATTTCAAAAAGACAGTTTAAACCCTCAAGGACAGATAACCCTGATTGATTTTTACCGACGGAAAGTTGATTATGATCATGTTTTTTTGCTTGTAGATAAAGTATTAGATAACGAATTAGTTGATTTTGGCTCGAAAGTGATGGTTTTATATTCATTTTTAAATACTCCTAAAGAGATGAGCTTATATGCGGAAAGAATAGAGCCCGGTTTACTTAAATTTAAAAGTATCTATCCCGATAAATTAGAAGGATATACGCTTTATTCAGATTTTCTGGTAAAAAAGAATCAGTACGAAAAAGCAGGAGATCAGCTTGAAGATGCAGTAAAGAATTTCTCTACGAATGAAATAATTTGGGAGCAACTTATTTCAATATATAGTTATTTAGGAAAATTTGAGCGAATGTTCGACAAAGCATCAATGGCAACAGATAGCTTTCCTGAGAACCCATTATTTTATTTCTATAAAGGATTGTCTGCATTACAAATTAAAAAGCATGAAATTGCAGCAGAATCTTTAATAAAGGGATTACCTCTTATAAAAGACAATCGAGAACTCGAGGTAAATTATTATATTTATTTAGGCGAAGCCTATCAGGCAATTAGGAACTACCCTCAATCTGAGTATTATTTCGAAAAAGCCTTAGAAATGAAACCAGACGAAGTATTTGTTTTAAACAATTACAGCTATTATCTTTCATTGCGCGATTCGAAACTTGAGTTGGCAGAGAAATTAAGCAGAATAACGATTAATGCTGAACCAGATAATTCAACGTACCTCGATACTTACGCCTGGATATTATATAAATTGGAAAGATATCAGGATGCATTATTTTATATTAAAAAGGCTTACGAATATGGAGGATATCAAAATGCGGTTATTGTTGATCATTATGGTGATATTTTATTGAAAACCCAGAATCCTAAGGAAGCTATAAAAATGTGGGAGTTATCAAAGAAATTAGGTAATACAGATAGCGAATTAACGAAAAAGATTGAATTATATAAGCAAAATCAGCATGAAGAATAATCAGCCGCTTATTGTTTTAATTTTTGTGATTTCCCTTTTCATCTTTACTGGATGTGCTGTTAAAAAGAACACATTCACAGATAACCTTCAATCTATTAATAAAGAAACACTATTAACTAAAATAAACACCTTTAATAATAATAAAGATATTATAACTATTAAAGGTTCAAAAATTTCTATCGAAGATAATGATGCAATCACCAATCTTAAGATTAATCTGATGATTAAAAAAGATTCGGCCATTTTAGTTTCTGTATCAAGTTTGCTTGGCATTGAGGTTAACCGGGCATTAATTCTACCCGATAGCATTTTTGTTATTGATCGGCTAAATAGGACATACTATAAAGAAAAATATAACGAATTGGAACAACGATTTTCATTAGCTCTTGATTTTTATCAGCTACAGAACGTTCTTATGGCTGATTTTCAAGACAACATAAAATTTAATATAGATTCTCTTGATAATATATTAATATCAGAAAAAGGAAGTTTTATTATCGTATTTTCGGAAATATCAAACAAAAATTTAACAAGCCTAACCAAATTAGCTATTGATAATAAAACATTTTTAGTTACAAGTTGTAATTACGTAATAGACAAAAAAGACCAGAAATATATGTTTGAATATGCTGATTATATTACTGTTGATAATTATACTTTTCCCGGATTTATTGAAATGGAATTTGCAAACCGCAGAAGTAAGATAAAAATGGCCATTCAACACAAAAATGTTAAATTGCAACCAAACAAAAAAATTGATATTGAAATACCTGATAATTATTTACTATCTCGATAACCCCAAATGATTAAAAAAATTAGTTGTTTATTATTTTTGATTTTTATCTTGGTTTATACTGCTCAAAGCCAAAAGCGGCAAGATTTAGAAAAGCAAAAACAAAAAACAGAATCTGAGCTTAAACTTTCTACGCAAATTCTTAGCGAAACAGAACGGTCCAAAATCGAAGGAATCAATAAGATTTTAATAATTAAAAAGAGAATTTCATTACGAGAGCAATTAATTCAGGATATTAGCAATCAGATAAGTAATATTGAACAGCAGATTTTAGAAAAAAGCGAATTGATAGTTAAGCTTGAAAACGAGATTAAGTTGCTAAAAGAAGAATACGCGAAACTTATCTACTTTGCCTATAAAAACAGAAGTAACTACGATAAAATGATGTTTATCCTCGCTGCGAGTGATTTTAATCAAGCTTACCGACGAATAAAGTACATTCAACAGTATACCGATTACAGACAAAAGCAAGCAGCTCTTATAGCGTTAAAACAAAAGGAACTTGAGTTCGAAATAAATGAGTTGAAAGACACGAAAAACGAAAAGATATTATTGCTTACGTCAAAAGAAAAGGAAAAGCTTCAATTAACATCCGAGCAGGAACGAGAGAACAAAGAAGTAGCAAATCTGAAAAAGCGAGAGAAAGAACTAAAAAAGAAGATCGAAGAATATAAAAGTTCAATGAAAAGGCTTGAAAGCGAAATTGCAGATCTCATTGAAAAAGAAGCTGAGGAGTTAAGAAGAAGCAAAGGTACAACAGCATTTGATGAGGTTATTAGTTCCGGATTTAAAAATTCTCGAGGTAAATTAGATTGGCCAATAGATAGAGGAATTATCATACGCGAATTTGGAGAATCAAACCACCCGGTTTTAAAAGGCATTGTTATTAATAATGAGGGCATTGATATTAAAACCACAAAAGACGAAAAAGTTAAATGTATTTACGATGGAACGGTAAAAAGAGTTTTTGCTGTTCCGGGGGCAAATATGGCTGTAATCATTCGTCATGGACAATATCTTACACTTTATTCAAACCTGGTAAACGTTAAGGTAAAACCAAACGAAAAGGTTAAAAAAGGGCAAATTATAGGAGATGTTTATTTTACTAAAGACGACGATAATAGTTCGGTTTTGCATCTCAGGATTTATGATGAAAAACAAGTTTTAAATCCTAAATTGTGGCTGGCAAAAAAATAAATTGGAAAATAGAATAAAAAAACGAAACAAAACAATTGAAAATTAGTATAAATTAAATAATAAACTTTGTAAGTCATCGGAATGCTAACACCAGATGTAAAAATGAAAAAAAGTGTCATCGTAGATTCCAAAATTGAAAACATCAATTTAATTGAAAAATTAGTTGATGAAGTATCTGAAGAAGCAAAAATAAATTCAGAAATATATGGTAAAATGTTAATTGCAGCCGTTGAAGCTGTAAATAATGCCATTGTTCATGGAAATAAAGAGGATGAAACGAAAAAGGTAAAAGTTGATTTTGTTATTGAAGAAAATGTGATAAGGATATTTGTCGAAGATCAAGGTAAAGGATTTGGTTTTAATAATGTTCCTGATCCTACAATTCCCGAGAACATAGAAAATATTCATGGCCGTGGAGTTTATTTAATGAAGCATTTAGCTGACGATGTTGTTTTTCATGGAATAGGTAATAAAGTTGAATTAATATTTAATCGCGGGTAGAATGGCGATTCTTTTTTTTAATGAAGATATAAAATTTAATCTCACCCAAAAAAAATTACTAAAAAGCTGGATCAAACAAGTAATTGCTAATGAAAATAAAATCTGTGATTCAATAAATTTTATTTTTACATCTGATAAATACCTTCTTGAAATAAACAAAAAATTCCTTTCTCATAATTACTTTACCGATATTGTAACCTTTAATTATTGTGCAGATAATTTAATTATCGGAGATATTTACATAAGTATCGAAACCGTAAAAAACAATTCTATCCGTTTTAACGTTTCTATGATTGAAGAGTTATATCGTGTTATGGTACATGGCGTACTTCACCTTATAGGATACGACGATTCGAACGAATTAGAAAAATCAAGAATGAGAGAAAAGGAAGATTTTTATTTAGACAGATTAAAAAATCTTTCCTAATTTTCGGCAATTAATACAAAAAGAGATGTTACCAGATTATGATGTTATTGTGGTAGGAGGAGGACATGCTGGGTGTGAGGCTGCAGCTGCATCTGCTAATATGGGATCACAAACACTGCTTATTACTATGGACATGACCAAATTTGGTCAGATGTCATGCAACCCAGCCATGGGAGGAATCGCAAAAGGACAAATCGTTCGTGAAATCGACGCTTTAGGCGGTAAATCAGCATTGGTTACAGATAAAAGCATGATTCAGTTTCGAATGCTGAATCGTTCAAAAGGACCAGCTATGTGGAGCCCAAGAGCTCAATGTGATCGTGTAATTTTTTCTGTTGAATGGAGAAATATTTTGGAGAATACACCAAATCTTGATTTATGGCAAGATCAGGTTGTAGAATTAATAATAAAGAACAACGAGGTTAAAGGAGTTAAAACAAAGCTTGGTATTTCTTTTAAATCAAAAACCATTATACTTACCAACGGAACATTCATTAATGGGTTAATGCATGTTGGAAGAACAAAAATAGAAGGCGGTCGGGCAGGAGAGACATCTTCAACAGGAATATCTGAACAATTAATGCAGATTGGATTCGAAGTTGGTAGAATGAAAACAGGAACCCCAGCCCGAATAGATGGAAGAACAATAGATTTTTCTAAATTGCAGGAACAAAAGGGTGATGAGGAAGGTGGTCAGTTCTCCTTCTTACCATATAATCAAAAACCAAACAATAACAAAAGTTGCTGGATAACATTTACCGGACCAGAAGTACATGATATTCTAGAAAAAGGATTTGACGATTCGCCATTATATAATGGAACCATTGAGGGAATTGGTCCGAGATACTGTCCAAGCATTGAAGATAAAATAGTAACTTTTGCCGATAAGGAAAAGCATCAATTATTTTTAGAACCAGAAGGTCACACTACAAATGAATATTATATTAATGGATTCTCTTCATCGTTGCCTTGGGAAATACAATTAGAAGCATTGCGAAAAATTAATGGTCTTGAAAATGTTAAAATTTTTAGACCTGGATATGCTATCGAATACGATTATTTTCCACCAACCCAACTTAACAATACGCTCGAAACAAAAAAATTAAGTAACTTGTTCTTTGCAGGGCAGATAAACGGAACTACCGGATACGAGGAAGCTGCTGCTCAGGGCTTAATGGCCGGAATTAATGCAAGCTTAAAAACACAGGAAAAAGAGAAGTTTGTTCTTAGTAGAGATCAGGCCTATATTGGTGTGTTAATTGATGACCTAGTAACTAAAGGTGTTGATGAGCCATATAGGATGTTCACATCAAGGGCTGAATATCGAATCCTCTTGAGACAAGATAATGCAGATATTCGATTAACAGAATTATCTCACAGAATAGGTTTGGCTAGCCAGGATAGATTGAATTTGTTAATAGAAAAAATTAAGCAAAGAGATGTTTTAATACGATTTATAAAAATATTTAGTGTTGAACCTGAAACAGTAAATGGATATCTTAGTAGTCTCGGATCATCTCCAATAAAGCAAAAAAAGAAGTTGTTTGAAATAATTTTAAGACCACAAATAACTATTAATGGAATAAAAGAAGTGATTCCAGAGTTAAAAGAAGCTATTGAATCTATGGGCGAGAGAAGGGATGAAATTGTCGAAGCAGCGGAGGTTATTATTAAGTATTCAGGATATATCGAACGAGAGCAACAAATAGCCGAAAAACTAAAACGTCTTGAACATATTAAAATACCTGAAAATTTTGAGTATGAAAAAATACTCTCTCTCTCAACAGAAGGAAGACAAAAACTAAAGAGGTATAAACCAGAAAGCATTGGGCAGGCTGCACGAATTAGCGGTGTTTCTCCTTCCGATATTAGCGTTTTGCTAGTTTATATGGGTAGATAATTTTATTTTTTTTAATGTTCCACGTGGAACGAAAAAACAATTATTATGAAAAGTGCATTAGTTGTTTCTGGTAAAGTTGTCGACATATTAAATCGTCGAATATTTAATGCCCGGGTATATGTATCAAATCAAAAAATTTCAAAAATAGAAGAGTGCGAAGAGGAGTTCGACTCTTATATTCTCCCCGGATTTGTCGATTCACACGTACATATTGAAAGCTCTATGATGATTCCATCGTCATTTGCTCGCGCTGCAGTTAAGCACGGTACCGTTGCTACGGTTTCTGATCCTCACGAAATTGCAAATGTGATGGGAATTGAAGGGGTCAATTTTATGATAAATAATAGTAAAAAAGTTCCTTTTAAATTTTATTTTGGAGCTCCTTCTTGCGTTCCTGCAACTCCTTTTGAAACATCCGGAGCGGTTATTTCTGAAAAGGAGATACGCACCTTACTCGAGAATCCAGATATTTATTATTTAGCTGAAATGATGAATTTCCCTGGTGTTATTTATAACGACAAGGATGTCCTTGCAAAGTTAGATCACGCTAATAAACTAAATAAACCTATTGATGGCCATGCTCCCGGACTAAGGGGAGAAAACCTAAGGATGTATGCAAGTAAAAACATCACAACAGATCATGAATGTACCTCGGTTGAAGAAGCAATAGAGAAAATTAATAATGGAATTAAGATTCAAATCAGAGAAGGAAGTGCTGCAAAAGATTTTGAAAACCTATTCCCTTTGATAAAAAGCCACCCTGATAGAATTATGTTTTGTACAGATGATTGCCATCCGGATGATTTGATTAAAGGCCATATAAATAAAACAATAAAAAGAGCTTTGGACAAAGGAGCCAATCTTTTTAATGTATTGGCCGCAACTACAATTAATCCCATAAATCATTATAATTTAACTGTTGGATTGCTGCGTATCGGTGATCCTGCCGATTTTATTGTTGTTAATGATATCAAAGAGTTCGATGTAAAGGAAACTTATATTAATGGTTCATTAGTATTTAAAGATGGAAGCGTTTTATTTCCTTTTGTTGATGAAAAACCAATTAATAGATTTTATTGCAACAAGATTTCTGAAAAAGAGATTTCTATTCCTTATAAGGAAGGAAAACTACAAACGATTGTAGCAAAAGATGGTGATTTAATAACAGGAAAATCTATAGATGATCCGTTGGTAAAAAATGGTTTTATTATTTCAGACACAGTCAGGGATATTCTTAAAATTGTTGTGGTGAATAGATATCTAACTGGAACGCCATCTATTGGATTTATTAAGAATTTCAATTTGAAAATGGGTGCTATGGCTGGGAGCATTGCTCACGATAGTCATAATTTAATTGCTATAGGAACAAATGACAGGGATATTGTTACTGCAATAAACCGGCTTATAGAGAATGAAGGTGGAATTGTGGCTTGTTATGACAATAATATTGTTGATTTAAAACTAAATGTTGCCGGATTAATGTCTGTGGAGGAAGCCGATGTTATAGCAGAAAAGTACCAAATGGTAAACAATATGGTTAAGAAAATGGGTTCAACATTAACAGCTCCTTTTATGACGATGGCTTTTATGGCTTTGTTGGTAATACCTGAATTAAAAATTGGGGATAAAGGCTTGTTTGATGTTTCGAAGTTTGAATTTACCTCTCTGCTTGTTAAATAATGAAATCTTCAGCCGAAGATATAAAATCTATTATTTCGCTATTGCCTGAAAGTCCAGGCGTTTATTTGTATTATAATGCTAACGACGAGATTATTTATATCGGCAAGGCAAAAAATCTTAAAAAAAGAGTTTCATCCTATTTTTTTCGCGAAGCTTATGAGAATAACAAACTTCGGGTTCTTGTAAGTAGAATTGTTCGAGTAGAATATATTGTAGTTAATACTGAATCAGATGCTCTTCTGCTTGAAAATAGCCTGGTAAAAAAGCATCAGCCTCGCTATAATGTCATGCTTAAAGACGACAAAACTTATCCCTGGATTTGTGTTAAAAACGAGTCTTTTCCACGTGTGTTTTATACACGAAATTTAGTAAACGATGGGTCAAAATATTTTGGTCCATATACATCTGTTTACATGGTGAAAGTCTTGTTGGATTTGGTTAAACAACTTTATCCCCTGAGAAACTGTAATCTATTGTTAACCGCTGATAATATTAAGAAGAATAAATTTAAAGTTTGTCTCGAATATCATTTAGGAAACTGTAAGGCACCCTGTATTGAATTGCAATCGGTTGATGAGTATGACAAAGCAATTGAAAATATTTATCTTATACTTAAAGGCAATATTTCTGAATTAATTCAATATTTATTAAAACTAATGAATGAATCAGCTCAGGAATTTAAGTTTGAGGAGGCTCAGATTATAAAAGATAAAATTGAAATCCTTGAAAATTATAAAAGCAAATCAGCTATTGTGAGTTCTTCGTTAAGTAATATTGATGTTTTTTCTATCTTGGATGAGGATAGTTCTGCATATGTCAATTTTCTAAGACTTGTTGAAGGACAGATCGTTCAGGCTCATACAATTGAGCTAAAGAAAAAACTGCAAGAAACTGTTTCTGATTTATTAATACTGGCGATTGTAGAGCTTCGGGAGCGTTTTTCGAGTAACTCAAAAGAAGTTATTGTTCCTTTTCATGTTGATTTGCCCTGGCCTGAGATTAAAATAACTGTTCCTCAGAAAGGTGAAAAAAAAACACTCCTTGAGTTATCAGAGCGTAATGTAAAATATTACCGGCTGGAGAGACAAAAAAATGCCGACCGTAAAAAAGAAAAACATTCTGGAAAACGTATTCTGGAAATGGTAAAAAAGGATCTAAATCTACCTGTTTTACCTGAACATATTGAGTGTTTTGATAATTCAAATATACAAGGAACAAATCCTGTTGCAGCGTGTGTGGTTTTTAAAAACGGAAAACCCAGCTCAAAAGAATATCGACATTTTAATATTAAATCAGTTGAGGGACCAAATGATTTTGCTTCGATGGAGGAGGTGGTTTATAGAAGGTATAAACGCCTGATCGAAGAGAAAAAAAGCCTTCCTCAATTGATAATTATTGACGGAGGCAAAGGCCAGCTAAGCTCAGCAACTAAAAGCTTAAAAAACCTTGGGGTTTTGAAAGACGTATCTATTATTGGTATTGCAAAAAAACTGGAAGAGATTTATTATCCAAATGATCCAGTTCCTTTGTATCTTGATAAAAATTCTGAATCTCTAAAATTAATTCAACATCTTAGGAACGAAGCTCATCGGTTTGGGATTAATTTTCATCGACAAAAACGATCGGGGAGTTTTATTAAAAGCGAATTAGAAAATATTCCTGGAGTAGGAGAGAAGACGATTGAAATGCTTTTAAAGAAATTTAAAACAGTTAAAAGAATAAAGCAATTATCTCTGGATGAGTTATCTGCCGAATTGGGTCAGACAAAAGCCAAATTGTTAGTAGAATACTTTTCATTAAAATAAGTGTGCTTATAATGGGTTGGGTTAAACAAAAAAGGACCTTATTTTAAGTTGAATTATATGTTGAGATAAAATGGTTTAATATATAGATATTTAGTGTTTAAAGAGTTATAATGGACGGTTTCAACTCTATTAGAATTTGATAATCGGAAATGGTTATACTACGGCCTTTAAAAAACGGATTATTATTCATTAATCTTTATTTTAAAGTTGTTTTTCTGATCATTATCTGGAGAAGAAATTATTTATATTAGTTTAAACTGCTCGTTCAACTTTTTTTCGTATCTGCAATCTAAACCTTGGTTGTCAAAGACTTTTTGTTATTGAATGGTCTCCTAAAAAGCGATAGACAGAAAAATATCTGCGCAGAATCGATCCTATGTAAAAATCCATTATCTTTGCCTCTGTTTAAAGCTGAAGGATCTAATGGGTTGTAATCCAATAAATACAGGTATTTTACTTACTAGTCTCAATGTATCGCAAGACACTACGATGCAAAAATCCTTTCCTGTGATTCAAAAAAGCCTTGAAAGAGACACCCTCCATTACAAACCTTTTGTAAAAAAAATTGTAGATCAGCAAGCCATTGATTCAATCTTTAAACAAAACGAAGAACGCGAAATTCAATATCAGCAAGAGCAATCGCAGATAAGGCCAGCCTATTATTCAAAACCAGTTGATACACTGAATATTTTATATAGTAATCTGGGATTTTATAAGAATAACCAAGAAAATGTCATCTCAATCGATGGATTTCAGCAAAATGTGCTTTTTAATATTCCCTCTCATAAGCAGGATCTTAAAACAAAATCTTCAGAAGTATTTTTATATACAAAAAAGAATAACAGCAATCAGTCTACAATTCAACAAACACGGGACATCAAGGCAAGAAACGATTCAACGCCAATCTATGATTGGATTACATTGTTCATATTTGTTTCTGTGGTTTTACTTGGCTGGATAAGACTTTTTTATACTAAATATTTTCAGGGAATTATAAGATCGGCAATTAGTTATCAGGATTCAAATGCTTTGTTTAGAGAAAAAAACTCGATATCTGAAAGGGTTATTTTCTTATTAGCAGTTCTGTTTATTGTTGTTGTTTCAATATTTTCTCTGCAAATAGCCCGTTTCTACGGTATTGATTTGGGTAATAACAACTTTTTATCACTATTTTTTATCGTTTTTGGATCTTTGGTTGGCTTGTTTATCTTCAGGTATTTTTCAGCAAGTTTAATAGGAGGCTTATTTTATAAGCAAAAAATCTTTTCCGAATATCTTCATAATGTAAATATATTTACTATAAATACAGGCTTATTTCTTTTACCAATAGTAATATTTCTTCAGTTTTTATCGAATGATTTTCTAAAAATAATTGTTTATGGGGGTATTGTAGGAAGCGGTTTTCTGTATTTTATTCAGCTATTAAGATCTTTTCAGATAATTATTAAAAAGAATATTTCAATATTTTATATGATTTTGTATCTTTGTGCCTTTGAATTTGCACCGTTTTTAATTGTTTATAAGCTATTGCTATCTCTTAATTAGTGGGAAGAATAGAAGGTTTTTAAATTAAAATCCAACGTAATTTACATGAAAGTTAAGACGATTTTAGTATCACAGCCCAAGCCGCAAAACGACAAATCTCCTTATTTGGAATTAGCTGAAAAACATCATTTAAAAATTGATTTCAGACAATTTATTCAGGTTGAAGGATTACCTGTTAAGGATTTCAGAAAGTCTAAGATTGATATTCTGGCTCACACAGCAGTTATATTTACCAGTCGTACTTCAATAGACCATTATTTTAGGATTTGCGAAGAAATGAGATTGGCAGTTCCAGATACCATGAAGTATTTTTGTATTTCAGAAGCAACCGCTTTTTATTTGCAAAAGTATATTGTATATCGAAAGCGAAAGATTTTTTATGGCGATGGTAAGTTTTTGGATATTATGGAGTTGCTTAAAAAACATAAAGATGAAAAATTTTTAGTTCCGGTTTCGGATGCTCATAAAGAAGAGATTCCTAAAAAGCTTGAGCAGAGTAAGATAAAATACACTAAGGCAATTATGTACAAAACGGTAAGTGCAAATTTATCAGACTTATCAGATGTTAATTATGATATGCTTGTATTTTACAGTCCTTCAGGAATAAAGTCGTTATTTGAAAATTTCCCCGATTTTAAGCAAAACAATACCCGAATTGCGGCTTTTGGTCCCAAAACAGCGAAAGCAGTTAAGGATGCTGGTTTAAAAGCCGACATTAAAGCTCCTTCTAAAGAGGCTCCGTCCATGACAATGGCTATAGAACAGTACGTTATGGAACATAACAAAGTGCACAAATAGGTAATATTAAAATATTAATTATCGAGGAAAGAATTGCTTTCCTCTTTTTTTTAAAATAGATTACCTTTACTGGGTATGGTAAAACAATCCTTTCTTAAATCCGACAGGCTAAAGAGCAACAAATCGATAGAGTTCTTAATACGAAAGGGAAGGATTCTGCGATATTTTCCGCTAAAAGCACATTTTATTATTGCAGAGGTTAAAGAACCGACCACAAAATCAACTATTAAAGCAGCTTTTATAGTTCCAAAACGTCTTTTTAAGAAAGCGATTGACCGAAACAGATTAAAGCGATTAATGCGGGAGGCTTTTCGCAAAAACAAAGGCTCAATTAGTGAATATTTTGCTAATAGTAATAAATCTTTAGATATAGCCTTTGTTTTTATTGGAGACCAGACATGTGAGTATATCGCTTTAGAACAGCAAATAATAACAATGTTTGAAGAATTAAAGAGTAAAAGCAAATAGCATATTTTTCATTCAATCAAATATCGCTGCGTTAAATAATGTTAATCGAGAAAAAACATAAAAATTAATCAATACTTTTGTTTGTTTGGAATATTATTAGCTTGCAAAGCTAAATTTAAGCCACATGGCATAATTTTAATTCTAATTCAAAATGAAAAATAAAAAGCGATTTATTATACCCCTTGTTTTATTAACACTTTTATCTTCAACCCTTTTCTGGAGCTTTAAGGAGGGCGATGACTTTAAAATAGCTAAAAGTCTCGATATTTTTTATTCATTATTTAGGGATGTGAATACCTATTATGTTGATGAAACAAATCCAGAAAAGCTAATAGAAACAAGTATTAATGCAATGCTTGAGTCGCTCGATCCATATACTGTTTATATACCTGAGTCAGAAATGGATGAGTTTACATTTATGACAACTGGTCAATATGGAGGTATCGGTGCTTTAATTCGAAATAAAGATGGTCAGCCAATTATTGCACAGCCATACAAAGACTTTCCTGCAGATAAAGCAGGCCTAAAAGCCGGTGATATTATTCTTGAGATCGATGGCGTTTCAACCAGGGAGTTTCAAATCGATAATGTGAGTGAGAAACTAAAAGGAATACCTCAAACTAAATTATCTCTTTTAATAGAAAGACCTTATACTAACGAAACATTTATAAAGGAGTTGATTCGCGAAGAAATAAAAATCAAAAGCGTTCCCTATTATGGATTGGTTGACAAAGGGATAGCTTATATAAGCGTTAACAAATTTACCCCCGATGTTTCAAAGGAAGTTAAAGAAGCTCTTAAAAAGTTGAAATCTACCGAACAGCTTACAGGCTTGATTATTGATCTTAGAGGAAATCCCGGCGGATTATTAGTTGAAGCACCTAAAATATGTAATCTATTTATGGATAAAGGGCAGGAAATAGTTAGCACCAAAGGAAAACTAAAAAAGTGGGACCAGACTTATAAAACAACCGATGCTCCTTACGATACTGAAATACCAATTGTTGTGCTTGTAAACAGAGGCTCTGCATCCGCAGCGGAAATTGTTGCTGGGGCTTTTCAGGATCTAGATAGAGCAGTAATTCTAGGTCAAAGAACTTTTGGAAAAGGATTAGTGCAAACTACCGTTCCTCTAAATTATAACAGCCAGCTTAAAGTAACTACAGCAAAGTATTATATTCCAAGTGGTAGATGTATCCAGGCAAGAGATTATACTCACCGAAACGATGATGGGAGTGTTGGGTATGTTCCTGATTCGTTAATTTCTGAGTTTACTACAAAAAATGGCCGTAAAGTATATGATGGAGGAGGCATTATTCCTGATATTAAAACTACATTGGATGAGCTTAGCCCTCTAACAATTACGCTCGTTGCCGAGAACATTGTTTTTGATTATGTAACAAAGTTTGTTTGTGAAAATAAGGCGATTAAGAGTGCAGCTGAATTCGAAATTACAGATCAAATTTATAATGATTTTATAGATTATGCATTAGCTCAGGAGTTTACTTATCAAACATCTAGCGAAAAAGAATTGGCGCAATTAGAGAAAGTTCTTAAAGGCGAAAAGTATTTTCAACGTGTTGAATCGGAGATAAATGAGTTAAGAAAAAAACTGGCTAATGATAAAAAGAAAGATATTTTAGAGTTCAAAGAGGATATTAAAGAGTTTTTACGTGACGAAATTATTGGACGTTATTATTACGAAGAAGGACAGATTCAATCGAGCCTTGTTGATGACAATCAGGTTTTTAGAGCGATTGAGATTCTTAATAATAACGAATTATACCGTTCTATTTTAAATGGAACATATAAAGAACCAGAGGCTAAGCTTAGCTATAATTTTGAAGGTGAATAATTAAGAAAAAAATTACTTGAGGGCCTAAGCTTTATTAATGTGCTTCTAACCAGTTATTTCCAACACCAATATCAACGACCAATGGAATGCTGAGTTTAACGGTATTTTCCATTTTAGATTTTACAATTGCTTTCATTTCCTCAAGTTCTGGTTTATAAACATCAAACACCAATTCGTCGTGTACCTGAAGGATCATTTTGCTTCGTAAATTTCTATTTATAAGTTCGTTATAAATATCGATCATGGATATTTTAATAATATCAGCAGCAGAACCTTGTATCGGAGCGTTAATTGCAAAACGTTCCGCATTGCCTCTTACAATGCCGTTTCTGGAATTAATATCATTTAAAACACTTTTTCTTCCAAACATGGTTTCCACAAAACCTTTTTCGCGAGCTTTATATATGCTTTTATCCATATACTCTTTTACTTTTGGATAGCTTTTAAAATATTCATCAATCAATTGTTTTGCTTCTGTGCGAGGAACTTTTAATCGTTGTGATAAACCGAACGCAGAAATACCATAAATTATTCCAAAATTTGCGGTTTTGGCTTTTCTTCTTTGGTCGCTGTTTATATCATTCAGATTTGAAACATGAAAGATTTTTGCTGCTGTGGAAGTATGAATATCTTCGTTATTTTTAAAAGCTGAAATCATATTTGGGTCCTGGCTTAAATGAGCCATTATGCGCAATTCAATCTGAGAGTAGTCTGCTGCTAATAAAACATGGTCTTTGTCTGAAGGAATAAAGGCTTTACGAATTTCTCGCCCTCTTTCTTCTTTAATAGGAATGTTCTGTAGATTTGGATTGGTAGAGCTCAGTCGCCCGGTTGAAGCTATTGCCTGATTATAAGAAGTATGCACCTTGCCTGTTTTTGTGTTTATCAATTTTGGAATAGCATCAATGTAAGTAGATAAAAGCTTTTTTAATGATCGGTATTCGAGTATCTCGTTAATTATTGGATGTTTATCATATAGGTTTGCTAGCGTGTCTTCAGCAGTAATATATTGATTCGTTTTAGTTTTTTTTGCCTGTGGATCAAGCTTTAAGTGTTCAAATAAGATATCTCCTAATTGTTTTGGAGACGAAATATTAAAATTAACTCCGGAATAATTATAAATTTTACCTTCTGTTTCAACAAGCTCAATGTTAAGTATTTTAGAGTATTCAGTTAAAGCATTTGTATCAATATTTATTCCTGAAGATTCCATTTTGGCAAGAACAGGAATAAGTGGCATTTCAATACTTTCGGCAAGATTGTTCAGGCCTTTCTTTTTTAAGGTATCTTCAAATACTATTTTTAATTGTAACGCAATATCGGCGTCTTCTGCTGCATATTCTTTTATCTGATCCAAAGGTACATTTCGCATATTACCTTGTCTTGGTCCTTTTTTACCGATCAGCTCCTCAATTTCAACAGGTTTGTATCCTAGATAATGTTCTGCCAGATAATTAAGGTTATGTCTTAAATCGGGGTGCAATATATAATGAGCAATCATGGTGTCAAAATAAGGTCCTGTTACTTGTATATCATATTGCTGAAGAACTAATAAATCGAATTTTATATTTTGACCGATTTTTAAAATAGATGGATTTTCAAAAACAGACTTAAATTCAATGAGAATAGCTTTTGTATCGTCCTGATTCACGGGAAAGGGTATATAATATGCATTATGCTTTTCGAAGGAAAAAGATAGACCAACGATTTCTGATGTATAGGGATCAAGCCCTGTGGTTTCTGTATCAAAACAGATTTCTTTTTGTTTCAATAATTCCGAAATGAGTTTTTTTCTTTTTTCAGAATCATCGATAAGTTCGTAATTATGTGTTGTAGTTGAAATTGTTTTTAAATTGGTTTGAACCTTCTCAATAACATTGTCTCCAAACAATGATCCTTGTATTGGATTTGATGTTTGACTATTAATAGTATCTTTACGAAAAACCCGTTGTAAGATAGATTTAAACTCAAGCTCATTAAAAAGCGTAGTAAGTTTTGCTTCATCAGGTGATTGAAAAGTAAGTTCTTCGGGATCTATTGTTATTGGTACGTCTAGCTTTATAGTTGCCAACTCCTTAGATAAAAACACTAGTTCTTTGTTCTCGGTTAACTTTTCCTTATTTTTTCCCTGAATCTCTTCTATTCTTTTATAAAGATTTTCAATGCTCTCAAACTCATTTATTAGTTTTATTGCCGTTTTCTCGCCAATTCCAGGAGCTCCAGGTATATTATCCGAACTATCGCCCATTAAACCTAAAATATCAATTACCTGAACCGGATTTTTAATCATGTATTTTTCACAGATCTTTTTAGAATCCACAAGTTCCATTTCATTTCCTCCTCGGCCAGGTTTAAGCATAAAAATATTGTCGGAAACAAGTTGCCCATAATCTTTGTCAGGCGTCATCATAAAAGTTGTAAATCCCAGTTTTTCGGCTTGTTTTGCTAGGCTTCCAATAACATCATCGGCCTCATATCTTTCAACTTCAATAACCGGAATATTAAATCCTGTAATAATATCTTTTATAAATGGAATCGATTTTTTTATGTCCTCAGGAGTTGCTTCTCTGTTGGCTTTGTATTCTTTATATATTTCGTGTCGGAAAGTAGGATATGGAGGATCGAAAACAACAGCAATATGTGTAGGATTTTCTTTTTCAATTAAATCGATTAACGTATTAGTAAAACCATAAATAGCCGAGGTATTTAATCCTGTTGTTGTATATCTTGGGTTCTTAATAAATGCATAATATGAGCGGTAAATTAGTGCATATGCATCTAAAAGGTATAGTCTTTTTGACATGTGGAGATTTTTTATTTATTAATAAAAAAATAAATGAAAACGAATCTCAAATTACTGATTAATGAGTAAAAAAAACAACAGAATCAATAAAAAAGAATTTTTAAAAGCAATTCTTTTATTCGTTATCTGACGAAAACCATTCAGAAAAGGAAGTCGCGGTTTCATGTAATTTAATACTATGAAGCTTGATACCAGAAGGAAGCTTGTTTTTTATTTTTTGAACAAAATCCAACACCATGTTTTCACAGGTTGGTTGATAATCGACAATTATTTGTTTGTTAAACATTTGATTATTATCACAGTCTAGGCTTTCTGCTGCTTTTTTCGAGATTATTAAAGCATGATCAAATGGGTGAATTATTTCATCGTTAACAATTTTTTTTAAATCACCAAAATCAATCACCATTCCAAATTTCGGATTTTCTTCGTCGTTTATGGGTGAGCCTGTTACAGTAACAAAAAGTCTGTATGAGTGTCCGTGAATATTCGCACATGGTCCGTTGTAATTCCATAATGCATGCGCAATTTCAAAATTAAACTCCTTTGTTACCCTAATTTTACTCATAAATTAAATCTTTATTGATGAAACAAAGATAAATCACATTTGTTAATTGAAATTAATAAAAAACCATTCATTTTAATTGAATGGCTCAAAGGTATAGTGGTTAACTTTTTAATCAGGATTATTGCATTTGCTAACACAGCCAATTATATTACTCAGGTTTTTATGTTTTAATGAGTAGTATGTGTTTTTGCCATCTCTTTTTGAACATAAAACGCCCTTATCTTTTAATATTCCCAGGTGATGAGATGTTGTAGATTGCTCTATTCCAAGCATTTCGTGTATTTCAGTAACAGAAAGTTTTTTACCATCTTCTAAAAAACTTAGTATTGCTATTCTCATTGGGTGAGCAATCGCCTTTAACATATTTGCTGCTTCTTCTAACTGTTCAACAGAAAGGTCTTTGATTTTCATTTGATAAAATTTTACAATTAACAAATGCAAATATATAAATATATAATTTTAAATTTTATGACTATTGTCATTAAAATACAATACTTTACTAATTTAATGATCTAAATTAATATACAATTAATTTTATAAAATCGATTTTTCTTTTGTTTAAGAAAACTAATGGGTAATAATCGTGTTTAAGAATTAGTATATTTGAAAAAAATTGAGATTAATGTCTGAAATCGACAGGATACAAAATTCAATAAAGGATGAAATGGATCGTTTTGAGCCTTATTTTAAGGCCTCAATGCAGACGAAAGTTCCTCTGTTAAATTTAATAATGAATTACATTTTACGACGAAAAGGGAAACAAATGCGACCCATGTTTGTATTTCTTTCATCAAAAATGTTAAAACAACCAGTTTCAGAGTCGACATATACTGCGGCTTCCTTTATTGAACTGCTTCATACCGCCACCTTAATACACGATGATGTTGTTGATGAAGCCTATGAGCGAAGAGGATTTTTTTCAATAAATGCCCTGTGGAAATCTAAAATAAGTGTGTTAATTGGCGACTATTTTTTATCCAAAGGATTATTGCTTTCTGTTGAAAAAAATGAATTTGAGCTGCTTAAAATTGTTTCTGTGGCTGTTAGAGAGATGAGCGAAGGAGAATTGCTGCAGATCCAAAAATCAAGGAAATTAAATATTACTGAAGATATTTATTTTGAGATAATTCGTAAAAAAACAGCTGCACTTATTGCAGCGTGTACAGCTAGTGGCGCAAAATCATCAGGAGCGACAGATGAAGAGGTTGAGAAAATGAGACTTTTTGGTGAGTACGTTGGAATAGCGTTTCAGATAAAGGATGATTTGCTGGATTATCAGAGTGACGGATTAATTGGGAAACCCAAGGGAAACGACCTAAAAGAGAGAAAGCTCACATTGCCAATTATTTTTGCCTTGCAAAAAGCGTCAATAAAGGAGCGAAGCAAAATTTTATCCGACATTAAACGCAATAATAAAAACAAACAAAAAGTACAGCAAATAATAGATTTTGCTATTCAAAAAGGAGGGATAGGTTATTCACATCAAAAAATGATGGAATATAAAGACAAAGCCATTGATTTATTGAAAGATTTTCCTGATAACGAGGCTAAAGAATCACTAAAGGATCTAGTAACTTATGTCGTTATCAGGAAGAAATAATCAAATAAACGGGTGCTAAAAATAAGCAACTTCTCCGTGAGTTATTTCTGACAATAAATTATTTGCTAACCTACTGGCTCCTAAACGGAAAAGGTCGGAGTTTAACCAGTCATTACCAAGATTCTCTTTAACAATAGAATAATAATTCAACGCGTCTTCTGTTGTTACAATTCCTCCGGCCGGTTTTATTCCAATCTTCTTACCGGTATTGTCATAAAATGCTTTAATTGCTTTTGTCATAACGTACATAGCATCAGTTGTGGCTGCTGGATTTTGTTTGCCTGTTGATGTTTTTATAAAATCTGCACCAGCCTCCACAGCAAGAATACTTGCTTCCCAAATCTGCTGGTGAGATTTTAATGCTCCCGACTCAAGTATTACCTTTAAGTGATTATGACCAATTGCAGCTTTTATGTTTTTTATTTCTTTAAAGCAGTAATCATAATCTCCTTCAAAAAAACGACCAATTGAAAGTACGATATCAATTTCTGTCGCACCAGCATCAATGGCTTGTTTACACTCATCAACTTTAATGTTTAAAAAAGTTTGCGATGAAGGAAAACCACCTCCAACAGATGCAATACCGATGTTTTTTATGGTCAGGGTAGATTTCACATGTTCTACCATGCCTGGATAAACACATATTGCAGCAACATTTGGCATGTTGGGAAAGTTCTGATTCAAATCATTTACCTTAGTGGTCATTAATTTGATTTTATTAGCATTATCTTCAGACCCTAAGCTTGTTAAATCAATTAAACTAAACAATAACTTTAGATTTTCTTCTGTTTTATATAGGTTGCTTTTAGCAGCAAGTGTACTAACATTGAGTTCAATGTTTTCGTTTGCTATGGTTTTATAGCTGTATTTTTCGAATAGTTGTTTCATGGTTTTGAGGTATTATTGTTATGTAATTTTTTATTATTTATATGTCGTGTTGAGTCTCTCTTCGTTTTTTTCTCAATGCTTTTTGTTAGCTCATTGGTAAGATCAACACCTGTTTGGTTTGCTAAACAAATTAATACAAAAAGGATATCTGCCATTTCTTCACCAGGATCTTTGCCTTTGTCGTTTTCTTTAAATGATTGTTCTCCATATTTTCGGGCAACGATTCGGGCTAATTCACCAACTTCTTCGGTTAAAAGAACCATGTTTGTTAGTTCATTAAAATACCGAACACCATGGCTTTTAATCCAATCATCAACTAATTTTTGGGCCTCCTGAATGGTCATCTTTGTTCTTTTTTTTATTTCTTGCAAGCGAAAAAAAGATTCCTAAAAAGCAAAGTAAAGCAAATATTAGAAATGCGATTCTAATACTAGTAACAAATGCATTAGAATTTGACGAATTTATTTCTACATTTCCAATAAAAATAGAAAAAAGCAACATTGCAATACCCATGCTAAACATTTGTCCAACTAAACGCATCGTACCCAATGTTGCAGAAGCAATTCCATAATGTTTTTTTTCTACCGATCCCATTATTGCATTGGTATTTGGTGATGAAAACAAGGCAAAACCAATCCCGAAAATTACAAGAACCGGAACAATAAAGTAGATGCTTGTACTTGTATTAATAAAACTCAAGAAAAACAAACCTCCTGAAAGCATAGCCATTCCAATTGATGCTACTTTCCCTGGATTGATTTTATCGGATAATCTCCCTGTTAATGGAGAAAAAAGGGTCATTAAAAGAGGTTGTACAACCAGAATTTGTCCTGCCTGTTGAGGGTTTAAATTCTTAACATACTGTAAATACAGACTTAGGAGAAATCCTATAGCAAAAGTTGCACTGTAATTAATTAATGCAGCATAATTTGAATAAGAAAACACTCTGTTTTCTTTAAAAAGCTGAATGTTTATAACAGGAAAACGCAGGGTTGATTCAAAATGGATAAATAACCATAGGCCTAATAAGCCAAAAGTAGTAAGCATGATTCCTGTAGCTTCTGGCAATTGGCTAAATCCATACATTAGAGATGAAATAGACAGGGCAAAAATGGCAGATCCTTTCCAGTCAAATTTTTCACCCGATGATTCCTTCCAATCGCCTTTCAGGAAAAAAATACTTAAAAACAAAGAAGTTAATCCTAAAGGAATGGTTAGTAAAAACAAGTTGTGCCATCCTAGATTTTGTGTTATAATACCACCGATAAAGGGGCCTAATGTTAAACCTGCATAAACAGATGAAACAACTATTCCAAGTGCTTTACCCCTGTTTTCTTTTGGAAAAACAGAGGTTACAATTGCCATTCCTGTTCCAAAGATCATTGCGCTCCCTAAGCCTTGCAATATTCGAAAAGCAATAAGGAATGTAATATTTGGAGCAAAAGCACACAGTAAGGTGGTAAAGATATAAATAACCAAACCGGAATTAAGAATCCGTTTACGGCCATAAATATCAGCAATTCGACCAAATGGGACTAAGAAGATCGCAGAAGATAACAAGAATGATGTAGCCACCCAGCTCAATGTTAACGCATTCGCATTAAATTCGTTGCCTATTGTCGGAAGTGCAACGTTTATAGCAGAACTTATAAAAGGTGTTATAAAAGACGCTAAAGATGCGATTATTAGAGTTACTGATTGGGTGCTTTTTGGTGAAAAACTATTCATTATTCTTTATTTTTGGTATCTATTATAATTGTAACGGGTCCGTGGTTAATTAATTCTACCTGCATGTCAGCACCAAACTCACCCGTTTTAACGTCTTTTTCTAAATCAACCGAAAGCTGTTGTACAAACTGATTATAAAGAGGAATAGCCGTTTCCGGTTTAGCTGCAAGAATATACGATGGCCTATTCCCTTTTTTAACTTTGGCATGTAGTGTAAATTGGCTTATAATAAGTATTTCTCCATCTATTTCTTTAACAGAAAGGTTCATTATTCCTGCACCATCATTAAAAATGCGTAATTGAACGATTTTGCTGCTTAACCAATCAATATCTTCGCGATTATCATTTTCTTCAATTCCTATAAGAATTAACAGCCCCGTATTTATTTTAGATTTTATTTTATTTCCGATAGAAACAGAAGCTTTGCTAACACGTTGAATAACTGCTCTCATAATAGCCGATTTGTAAATATATTTCTAAAAAAGTAGTCGGATTTTCTAATAATTGACGAAAGTAAAAAATAAGAATGAAAAAATTGAAACTAAACCGATAAAAATCAGTAGAATTATTGCCCAAAAACAAAGAAATAATATTGTTTAGAAATGATAGTAAAGAAAGAAAAAACAGGATTATTAAAGCTATTTATTTTAGCGCTTACCATTTTAATTGTACAAAATAATTTTGCCCAGGCTCCGGCAGGATATTACGATGGAGCAACGGGAAGTGGTTATACATTAAAAACACAGCTTTATAATATTATTAAAGGTCATAACGAAAGGTCATATAGTCAGCTGTGGACAGATTTTTATTCCACAGACAGGAAGGTTAACGACTCTGTGTGGGATATGTACTCTGATGTACCTGGTGGTACTCCTGCATATGAATTCTATTTTATTAAAGAGCAATGTGGTAATTATGGTGGAGAAGGTGATTGCTATAACAGAGAACATTCTTTTCCTAAAAGTTGGTTTGCAGACGGTACGCCCATGTACTCAGACCTCTTTCATTTATATCCAACTGATGGTTATGTGAATGGTAAAAGGAGTAATTATCCATTTGGAGAAGTTGGTTCTGCTTCATGGACATCAACCAACGGAAGCAAATTAGGAACATCTAATTATCCCGGATATACAGGGGTTGTTTTTGAGCCTATTGACGAATATAAAGGAGATTTTGCCAGAACTTATTTTTATATGGCAACACGATATGAAAATGTTATTGCTACTTGGCCTGGTTCTGAAATGCTTGATGGTACAAATGATCAGTGTTTTACTGACTGGGCACTCGACCTTTTAATAGACTGGCACAATAACGATCCAGTAAGTTCAAAAGAAACAAATAGAAACAATGCCGTTTATTCAATTCAAAATAATAGGAATCCTTTTATCGATCATCCAGAATATGTAGCCAAAATATGGGGTGGTGTAATCTCCAATAATCCTCCGAGTATAACCGGTATAATTTTAAATCCTGCTAGTCCAAAATCAACCGATCCGGTTAATGTTAGTGCAACAATTACTGATTCTGACGGAACGATAACTTCAGCAATTTTAAAATGGGGCCTTGTTTCCGGGAATCTTTCAAATACTATAAATTTAACAAAAACAGCTGGTAATACCTATTCAACTGTTTCAGCTATTCCTGCACAAACCGATGGTGTTGCAGTTTATTATAAAATAGAAGCGACAGATGATTCGAGTGATGTAGCAATTACATCTGTATTAAGTTATGTTGTTAATGATGAAACAACCAATACTATTTTCTTCGAAGATTTTGAAACATCAACTGCTGATGCTCCAATAAGTATAAATAATTGGATGCGGTATGAAGAAGCCGGGACAAAAACCTGGGAGGGAAGATTATATAATTCTAACAAATATGCCCAGTTTAGTGCGTATAATTCAGGAGAAACTTCGAATATAAGCTGGTTAATTACACCGGCAATCGATTTAACAGATTATGCAACTGCAGATTTTAGCTTTATTAGTAAAGATGGTTTTAACAACGGAGAGGTTTTAACAGTATTGATTTCAACAAATTATTCAGGAACAGGCAACCCTGCATTGTCAACCTGGAACAATTTGAATCCTGTATTAGCAAGTGGAACTTCCTCAGGTTATGCTACAAATTTTACTGAGTCTGGAGTAATTGATATTTCAAGCTATTGTGGAAACACCATATTTATTGCATACAAGTATGTAGGAGGAGATCCTTCAAAGACAACTACAATGCAAATTGATAATATTTCACTTAATGGAACTATTGCAACAAATACATCGCCGACAATTAGTTCTATTGAGATTAATCCAGAATCACCTTTAGTAGGGCAAGACATAATTGTATCTGCAACAATTACTGATTCTGACGGAATAGTTTCATCAGCTGTCATTAATTATGGAGCAAGTTCAGGGAATTATTCTCAGAGTATTTCTATGACAAAATCAGGAAATACTTTTACTGGAACAATTCCATCACAATTAGCTGGAACAACAATTTATTTTGTAGTTAAAGCTATTGACGAGGATTCTGGGGAATCGGTATCTGCTGAACAAAGTTTCTTGGTTACAGAGCTACAGAACAATCCTCCCGTCTTGAGCAACATTCAATATGTACCCACCAATCCTGAAGAAAATCAGACGGTTACAGTAAGCGTAGAAGCAACAGATTCTGATGGGGAAATAAGTTATTGCAGAATTACTTGGGGTGATGCGCCTGAGATATATTCAAATACTGTAAATATGACCCTCACATCCGGAACTTATTCTGGAACAATACCGGGACAAACTGGTGGAATAACAATTTATTTTAAAATTTCTGCAACAGATGATGAAGAAGCAAACACCCTATCTTCTCAATATTCTTATTCTGTAAATACTCCAGGGAATTTAGCCCCCGAAATTTCCGGATTAGATTTTGATCCATTAACTCCAACAAGCACAGAAAATGTAATCGTTTCTGCAACTATAACAGATCCTGATGGAACAATTTCAACAGCCAAAATTAAATGGGGAAAATCAAGTGGGGTATACGAGAATACTTTCTCTATGGCTGTTTCAGGAGATGATTATTCTGGCACCATACCCGCACAGGCAGATGCCTCACATATTTATTTTGTTGTTGAGGCAATAGACAATTTAGGAGGATCAACAACTTCTGCAGAAGAGAATTATATAGTTCAGGATCCTGCAAATGAACTTCCCGTAATTACTGATGTACAGTTTTCTCCCTCAAATCCAACCAATAAAGACTCTGTTTTGGTTACAGCATTAATTAACGATAGTGATGGTGCAATTTCGACAGCGATTTTAAAATGGAAGAGGAATGCCGAAGCAACAGTTTTTGAAAAGGAGATGTCTTATGATGGAATAAAATATTCAGCGTATATTCCTGTTCAGGAAGCTGGTAGAACAGTCTATTTTATGATTATAGCAGAAGATGACGATAATGCACAAACGTCATATATGGATGGAGTTTATTCTGTGATTACTTCAAGCGGAGTCGAGAACACAAATCTTTTAGAAGAAATTCTTATTTATCCAAACCCTGCTAGTGAAAAACTAAAAATATTCTTCCTAAACAATGAAAGGGATATAGTTATTGCTCTTTTGAGTATGGATGGAATAACTATTTATAATAAAATCTTTGATGAGGTTAAAGGAGAAGTCTCATTAATGCTTAATAAGATTAATCCGGGATTGTATATTCTTCAGATTACAAATCAAAAAAGCAAGGTTAGCCAGAAGATTATTATTAAGTAAATAATTATTTAATCTGGGTTAATATAAAGTATTTTAATGATATATGATAAAGGGATTTTTCGTTAGTTTTTTGTTGTTTATCTCTTTCTCTGGATTTGGACAAAGGTGTTTTACAACGACAAAAATAACAACCGACAATTTGCATTTATTCTTTGAAAGCAATTGGTCCGGAAATGGTTGTTATAATTATACTAATGATCATGTATTACCTTTTCAAATAGCTCGTAAATTTTACCCTGAACTTAATGATATTAATATTGACATAGTTTTTAAATCTATAAAAACCACTATGGCCGCTAGACCAAAGTTGTCATTCTTATTTATTTCGAAAGATAAACGAAAGTATAAAATAATTATTAATAATGATTATTACAATTATAAAGGAGTAAGGTTTGAGGAACTTTCGCTTAATGCAAAAGTGGGTGTTTTTGGTCATGAATTGGCCCATATTTTAGATTATGAAAATAAATCTAGATGGAAGATTTTACAAACAGGCGTTAAATATCTATCTAAAAAAGGGAAACGAAAATTAGAATCAGACATTGATTATATTGCAATTGAACGAGGTTTAGGATGGCAAATATTTGATTTTAGCGATTATGTCTTAAACAGGTCTGATTGTTGTCCTGATTATAAAAAATTCAAAGAGGAGTTCTATTTTAATCCGGGAGAGATATTTTTTTTTATTGATCAGATGAAATACAATTATTAGAAAAGCAGATATAATAATAAAAAAAGGGATGGTTTTAAGCCATCCCTTTATACTGTAAGATATTTTAGTTAAAGATCTCGTCTTTTATTTCTATATTAATTTCAACAGATTCTGTAATTAGCTCCATATTCTGAATACCAGAAGCCTTAATTAAGAATGGAAACTTAATTCCGTTTACCTCTCTGTAATCAGAAAAACTTTGAGTCTGAACAAATTCTCCTTGAGGTGTAACAATGGTTTCTCTCGATTGTATTTTTAAACCAGTAGCTAACGAGTAAAAATCAATTGTTTTTTTACCATTTGGCATTAATACAATTACTTTAAAAGCATCTTCACCTTCAATTTTTTCAACTCCGTCAAGACTTAACTTAATTCCAAGCTCATTGTATTTTAACTCCTGATTAAAAACGGCACTAATTTTTAATTCTTCAAGATCTTCGCCTGTAATTTCCTTTTCGCCCTGAAAACCTTTAATCTTGCCTTTTTCACCATTAAAAGATTGCTTTTGCATCATGTTTTTGTTCATATACATTTCCATTGCAAACTTATTAGGTGCTTTCTTATAGGTAACAAGATTTATAGTCATCCCGCTCATGGATGTATTTGCTTTTTTTACAAATGATTCAATTTTTTCAAGATTTTCTTTACCGCCAAGAGCATCAATATACTTTGCAATTACTTCTTCCGCAGTGATTTGAACAAATACCTTTTGCTCTTCTTTGACAGGATTTCCATTAAAATCATATAGTTCAACAATTCCTTTTGGGCTGAATGGTTTAAGTTTTTCAAACAAATAGTCTTTATCACCAACAACCACAATTATTGCATTATCTGGTGTAATGAATTTTTGTGAAGCTTTTTGAACATCGGCAGCTGAAACGGCATTTAATTTTTCAAGGTACGATGAATAATAGTTTTTATCCAACTTATATCTTGCTGTATTAAGCGCAAAACTGGCAATGGTTTGAGGTCTTTCAAGCGATCTTGCAAAAGATCCGGTTGCAACATTTTTAGTTAGCTGAAGATCTTCTCCTTCTACCTGTTCATTTCGCATACGGTTCATTTCAAACAAAAACTCAGTAATAGCACTGTCTGTAACCGATGTTCTTACTTCTGCTCCTGCTTCAAAAGATCCAATTAATTGATCCGGGTTTAGGCTTGAATAAGCACCATAGGTATATCCTTTATCTTCTCGGAGATTTTGCATTAATCTGCCTGAAAATATTCCTCCACCTAAGATTTCATTTGCTAATCTTGCTGAAAAATTATCAGCTGACCCTGGTTTTAAATTTACAGGATAAGTAACTTTTATCACAGATTGTACCGCATCATCTTTGTCAATAAGGGCAATACGTGTTCCAATGTTTTTTTCAGGGAACTTATATTCATGTTTAGGAACAACTCCTTTTTGCCATGAACCAAAATATTTCTTGGCCAAAACTTTTGATTCGTCTATAGTGATATCCCCAACAATTACAAGGTATGAAACGTTAGGTTTGTAATAAGTGTTATAATAATTTAAGCAGAGGTTGCGTGTAATATTTGCAATCGATTCTTTGGTAATGATTTCTGAATATGGATGAGCTCCGTAAACAAGTTTTTTAGCCACCCTGTCTGCAATAGAGTTAGGATCTGTTTCTGATGCAGTTAGGCCAGAGATAGATTGCTTTTTGGCTTTTTCCAACTCATCTTCTGGGAAAACAGGATTGATTAAAACATCAGACATTATTGAAAGCAGCTTATCTGAATGTTTTTTTAGCGAGGAGGCAAAAATACCATTTTCATAAGTATTTAATGTTGCTCCCATAAAATCTATCTGTTCATCAAGTTGTTGTTTTGTGCTATTCTTTGTTCCTTTTCGTAACAATTCACCGGTTATTCCAAGATATCCAACTGCATTTTCCTGCATTACAGGATCAACATCAATTGTTAACTGATACGATACAACAGGAACTTTATGATTTTCGACAACAATTACCTTAAGTCCATTTTCTAAAGTAAATGATTGGTAATCACCAATTTTGATTTCAGGAGCAGGACCGGGCTGTGGTTTAACACTTCGGTCTATTTGTGAAAAAGATATTGTTGCAAAGAGAACCAGGAATAAAACTGTTGAGAATATATATTTAATATTTTTCATAATGTATAAAATTAAAAATTAATTGTTTTGAGCTTTAGGTAAATAGTATAGTACAACCCTGTTATCATCCCTAAAATAAGTATTTGCGACCCTTTTAATATCCTCTTTTGTAACTGCAAGGTATTTATCGATTTCGGTATTAATAAGGTTTGTGTTTTTATAAAAAGTATAATTTATTGCAAGATTATAAGCTCTGTTCTGAATAGAAGCATTGCTGTTAACAATTTGATTTTCGAATTGATTTTTAAGCTTTTGTAATTCGTTATCAGAGATTAAATTTGTTTTAACATTTTCAATTTCTTCATTCATTGCTTTTTCAAGTACTGCTAAATCTACTCCTACGTTTGGGAAGCAATAAGTTAAAGCTATACTGGGATCTTCAAATGGTAGCGGAAAAGAGGCCGCAAACAAGGCCAACTGTTTTTCATCTACTAATGATTTATAAAGTCTTGAGCTCTGTCCTGATGATAGTAAATTTGCCAGCATATCAACTGCATAATAATCATTGGTACCCATTTTAGGCAGATGGTATGCTTGTAATATGGCTGGTAACTGTATGTTATCATATACCGTATCTCGTATTTCAATATTCTTAATCGGCTCAATAGCAGTTGGTCTGTAAACTTCTTTTTCTCCTTTTGGAATATCAGCAAAGTATTTGTTAACCAGCAATTTGGTGTTTTCAATATCTATATCTCCAGCAATACATAATACAGCATTATTGGGCACATAAAACATTTTGTAAAAGCTTAGAAATTCCTCGTCTTTAGCTGCTTTAATATGTTCAGGATTACCTATGGTTGTCCATTGATATGGATGTGTTGTAAAGGCTCTTTTAACCGTTTCGCTTAGGATTCCTCCATATGGTCTATTTTCATAGTTTTGTTTGTATTCTTCAATTACAACACTTTTTTGTGTTTTAATTCCGATCGAATCTACCCTTGCATGTAGCATTCTTTCTGATTCTAGCCACATTCCTAACTCAAGTTGATTAGAAGGAAGAATCTCGTAATAATAGGTTCGATCGTTTGTAGTGTTTGCATTTAATGTTCCACCCGCCTTTTCAACAATTTGAGAGTATTCTCCACGACTAATGTTTTTTGTACCCTCAAACATTAAATGTTCAAAAAAATGAGCAAAACCAGTTCTA
>JAVEZW010000017.1:0-28851 GCA_034002805.1 Bacteroidales bacterium
GATGGAACAACTTTAATTTATACTTCGCATTATATGGAGGAAGCAGAGAATTTCTGCACACGTGTTGCTATTATAGATGAAGGAAAAATAATTACAGAAGGAAGACCAAAAGAATTAATTAAGAATAATAAAGAATATAAGGATCTGGAAAGTATGTTCTTGCATTTAACAGGTAAAGCCCTTCGCGACGAATAAAATTAAAACTATGTTACGACTATTTTCATCAATATATAAAGAGTTTCTTGTATTAATAAGAGACCGTGCAGGATTGGCAATATTATTTCTTATGCCTCTTGTACTCATAATTATTATGACTCTGATACAGGATGCCACTTTTAAAACTGTAAAAGATGCCAATATCTCAATGATACTGGTAAATAACGACCGCGATAGCTTAGGTGAAGCAATACGAGAAGGATTAATTGAATCTAAATTCTTTCAGATTGTTGAAGAGATTGATGGTAAAAAGATTACAGAAGAAGAAGCAAAAGATGCAGTTGCACAAGGTAAGTATAAAATCGGTATTGTTATTCCGGAACGAGCTACCGAAACCATTCGGGGAAATGTGGATGCCCTTATAAATAAATCGTTTAAAACATATTCGATACCCGGAGTTAAAAAACGAACTAAAAAAAGCTCAATCGATATAATTATTTATATTGATCCTGCGACCAGTCATTCGTTTAAAAACTCAGTAATGAGTTCGTTAAAAGAATTTACCTCGCAACTGGAGATCAAATTGTTTTTCCAGAATTTCTCTGTTGCTTTAGCAGAGATGTTTCCCGATCAAAAAGCAGTTGAATTTGAAAGCTTTCAAACGATAAAGTACAAAGAGGTTTATGCTTCTACCACAAATAGCGAGATATTACCAAACTCGGTTCAGCACAATGTACCTGCATGGACCATGTTTGCCATGTTTTTTATTATTCTGCCATTAGCAGGAAATATAATTAAGGAGCGTGACGAAGGAAGTGCCTTTAGGTTAAAAACAATGCCAGGATCGTATATAACGGTAATGTTTAGTAAGATTCTGATCTTTTTATGTGTTTCGTTTCTGCAGTTTATACTTATGTTGATGGTTGGAAAATACCTGATGCCCGCTATGGGCTTACCCCAACTGGAAATTGGTTCACATAAACTGGCGCTTGTGTTGTTGGCTCTTTCATCAGGATTAGCTGCAACTGGATTGGGTGTTGCAATTGGAACAATTGCTACAACTCACGAGCAATCATCAACTTTTGGGGCTGTAACTATAATTATTTTTGCGGCACTAGGCGGAATCTGGGTTCCAATTTATGTTATGCCTCATTACATGCGTATAATGAGTCAATTTTCGCCATTAAACTGGGGATTAAGCGGATTTTACGATATTTTCTTAAGAAATGGTGATATTATCAATATTTTACCAGAAATGTTAAAATTATTGTTCTTCTTCGCTGTAATGCTTTTAATTGCAGTAGGTTATAATAAAATTCATCGATCAAAATAACAAAACAAAATTCATTACTAAAAACCTAAGAAATATCATTATAAAAAAATAATTAAAAGCTAATTTTGCACTTTACTAAAAAAATACAAATTGAATAAAAAAGAATTGATACATAGAACCGAAACGATTATAAGATTTAGTGAGGTGGATTCAATGGGAATAGTGTGGCACGGAAACTATGCCAAATTCTTTGAAGACGGAAGAGAGGATTTCGGAAAGACTTATGGAATAAGCTATTTAAATGTTTATGAAAATAAACACATGACTCCGTTGGTAAAATTGACTTTCGATTATAAAATGCCTCTTGAATATGGCGATACAGCTATAATCGAAACACGTTATATCGATCATGATGCTGCAAAGATTCATTTTGAATATACCATTTACAATAAAAAAACGAATAAGATTTGCGCCACAGGTGAAAGCATTCAGGTATTTATTGATTTAAAGCGAGAGCTTATGCTTACTCCTCCTGCTTTTTTCGTTGAGTGGAAAAAGAAAATGGGATTAATAGAATAAAAGATGAACAAGGTTTATACTCTCAGCGATAACATTATTACGTCTTTAGGATTTACCACCGAAGCAAATTTTAGTGCGCTAAAAAAAGGAATCTCAGGTATTGCGCAAACAAACGATCCTAAAATTACTCAGACACCCATGTACACTTCGATTGTGGATTCTGAGATGTTAAAAAATGAGTTTACTCAGTTTGGTGATACTTCAGATTTTACCCGACTAGAGCAGTTAATGATATTGTCAATCGAAAAGGCATTAAAAGCAACATCGATTAACCCAAAAGGAAATGATACTATTTTTGTATTTTCCTCAACCAAAGGAAATATAGATCTTTTAGAAAATCGTCGTCAGGAGTTTGAACACGAAAGAGTAAATCTTTGGGCTTTAAGTGAGGTTGTTACCCACTTTTTTGGCAATAAAAACAATTCAATATTTATTTCAAATGCATGCGTTTCGGGTGTTACAGCAATTACCACTGCTGCACACTTTCTACAATCTGGCAAATATAAACATGCTATAGTTTGTGGAGGCGACATTATTTCAGAATTTACACCTTCAGGATTTCAATCATTCAAAGCGATAAGTTCAAATCCATGCAAGCCTTTTGATGCAACACGCGATGGAATTACTCTTGGTGAAGGAGTTGGAACACTTATTTTAACGACCAATAGAGAACTTGTAAGTGATACAAACCCTGTGATATTCAGAGGTGGAGCAAATAGCAACGATGCAAATCATATTTCGGGCCCATCGAGAACTGGTGATGGATTGTATTTTGCTATTCGCAATGCATTGGCCGAATCAAAGAAAACAAATAAAAATATTGATTACATATCAGCTCACGGAACAGCTACACTTTATAACGATGAGATGGAGTCAAAAGCTATCGCCCTGGCAGGACTGGAAAACATTGCGGTTAATAGCTTAAAAGGTTATTGGGGTCATACATTAGGTGCTGCAGGAATAATCGAATGTATTGCAGGTATTCACTCAATAAAAGAAAATTGTTTGATTAAATCTTTGGGATATAAAGAATTAGGCGTAAGCATACCATTGAATATCATCACAAAATTTGAAACAAAAAAAATAAGTAATTTCTTAAAAACTGCTTCTGGCTTTGGAGGTAGTAATGCAGCTATTTATTTTTCAGAAGAGAATGCAGATTAAAAGCAACCAAATGGAAAATGTAATTACTAAATATTGCCAAATCGATTCAAGCAAGGTAGTTGTTAATGGGATAGTTGAATTCCAAAATATAGCAAATGAGACGTTTGGAGAATATATGAAATCCATATACAAGCATTATGACATAAAATATCCAAAATATTTTAAAATGGATAATTTATGCAAAATAGCATTCATGGCTTCAGAAATCATTCTAAAAGATAATGCAGCAATAAAATTACTTGATTCCAACCGTATTGGAGTTATTTTACAGAATTCACATTCTACCATTGATACTGATATGAGTTATGTAGATACAATCAAAGACAAATCAAACTATTATCCAAGTCCTGCAATTTTTGTTTATACATTGCCCAATGTTATGATTGGTGAGATTTGTATTAAAAATAAATTTCAAGGCGAAAACACATGTTTTATTTCGAAAGAGTTTGATGCAGAATTTATTTCAGAATATGTTAATAATTTACTCGATTCAGGTAAAGTTGATATTTGTCTTACTGGATGGGCAGATTATGTTGAAAACAATTATATTACAAAGCTATTTTTAGTAGAAAAAATTAAGGAAAATCAAAAAGATAATATTAGTTTTAGGCCGGAAAATTTAAAAAGATAAAATAAAAGAGGGATAAAAAATGGAAGCATTAATTCAGAAAATTAAAGAACAAGTAATCGAAGTATTAAATTTAGAAGAGGTAACACCACAAGATATTGATACCGACGCACCACTTTTTGGAGATGGTTTAGGTCTCGATTCGATCGATGCATTAGAGTTAATCGTTTTGCTCGAAAAGCAGTATGGTATTAAAATTGAAGATCCAAAAGACGGAAAAAAAATATTCTTTTCAATTCGTACGATTGCAGAATATATCGAATCACATAAGAAATAACGATTAAAAGAAACCTGTTACATGTCGAAAAGAATTTTTATTACCGGTATAGGTATAATTTCTGGTATTGGTAATAATGTTGAAGAAACCTTACAATCTGTTCGAATTGGAAAATCGGGCGTGGGTAAAATTACCCACCTTGAAACGTTTCATAAAGACACTATACCCGTTTCAGAAGTTAAATATTCAAATGACGAATTAATCAATCTTTTGGGATTAGATACCAATATACCTTATACACGTGCCACACTAATGGGGATAATGGCAGCTGCCGAAGCAGTAAAAAGCGCTGGTATTACCAATATGAGAGATAAAAGAACAGGTGTTATTTCAGGTACAACTGTTGGTGGAATGGACAAAAGTGAGCAGTATTATCACGACTTTTTAACGGAAGGTAAGCATATTAAATACATTGAATCGCATGATTGTGGCGACAGTACCGAACGTATTGCCGATTATATCAATGTAAAAGATTTCGTTTCGACAACAAGTACAGCATGTTCATCAGCTGCAAACTCAATTATGTTTGGAGCACGATTAATAAAAAATAACCGACTTGACAGAGTGATAGCCGGAGGAACAGAATCGTTGACCAAATATCATTTAAATGGTTTTAATACCTTGATGATACTTGATCGTGAGCTTTGTAAGCCATTTGATGAGAATAGAAAAGGGCTAAACTTAGGCGAAGGAGCTGCGTTTGTTGTGCTCGAATCCGAAGATATAGTTCGCGAAACAGGAAAAAAAGTATTTTGCGAACTTACTGGTTATGGTAATGCCTGCGAAGCATTTCATCAGACAGCTTCAACACCAGAAGGCAAAGGAGCATACCTTGCTATGAAAAAAGCAATAGACCGCAGTGGTTTACGCCCTGATCAGATTGATTATATTAATGCACACGGAACAGGAACCGAAAATAATGATATTTCAGAAGGAAGAGCTATAGAAACATTATTTGGAAAAACGCCTCCACCTGTAAGCTCAACAAAATCATTCACAGGACATACCACAAGTGCTGCTGGCGGTGTAGAAGCAATTCTTTCAATTCTCGCTATTCAGCATAATTTGATTTTCCCGAACATGAATTTCAATCAACAGATGAAAGAACTGAGTTATAAACCAGTAACTCAACTGATGGAGAATGTAAAAGTTGATCATGTTTTGTCGAATTCATTTGGTTTTGGAGGTAATAATTCGGCATTAATTTTTTCGAGAGTTTAATTATGGAAGTATATATAAAAGGAACAGGTATTATTTCTCCACAAAAAACGACTGATAACAGCGTTTTTTTAAACGATATTGTATTACATGAAAAAGATACGCTAAACTGCGTTGAACCTTCGTATAAGGAATATATAAATCCTATTCAGTTGCGCAGAATGAGCCGTTTGATAAAAATGAGTATTTGCGCATCAAAGATTTGTTTAAAAGAAGCTGGTATAGAGAATCCCGGAGCAATTATTTCCGGAACAGGATTAGGTTTGGTTGAAGATACTGAGAAATTTTTAAATTCAGTTTTAGATTATAACGAACAATTCCTCACTCCTACTTCATTTATACAATCTACTCATAATACTATAAGCGGTCAGGTTGCTATTGCCTTACAATGTTTTAATTACAACAATACCTACTCGCACCGAGGCTTTTCTTTCGAAAGTGCTTTGTTGGATGCTATGCTATTAATCAGCGATAAAGATGCTGAAAATGCCCTTGTGGGAGGATTTGATGAAATTACCGAACAACATCACAGTATTCTTAAAAAGACCAAATGGGTAAAAAAGGAACAAGTAAAACATCTCGACTTATTGAATTATAAATCACCCGGAACTGTTGATGGTGAAGGCGTTTCGTTTTTTGCACTTACTGGTAAAAAAGACGAAGGAACTTATGCTCAGATAAAAAATATTTCTACACTTTATAAACCAACTGATTATAAAGAAGTTGAGAATCATATTGAGAAATTTCTTGCAGAGAATGGTGTTTCGAAAAACGATCTTGACCTGGTAGTTCTTGGTTTAAATGGAAATTCAGAAACTGATGGTGTTTACTATCATCTGGCCGAGAATTACTTTACTACCAATTATGCTTATTTTAAACATCTTTGTGGCGAGTATCATACTGTTGGAGCATTTGCGCTTTGGTTTGGAGCAAAATGTATTAAACATCAGGATGTTCCCGAAATTGCAATTTACAATAAGCAAAACTTTACAAAAAAACCAATAAAAAATATATTGGTTTATAATCATTTTAAAAACATAAATCACTCATTTTATTTATTAAATCAATGATCAGACTAAGAACTATAATCGTTCTTTATGTCATTGCTTTAGTCCTGGTTTATCTCTTTCTTCCATGGAAAGGGATATTTCTTTTTTTACTAACGTTAATTTTCCTTTTTATTTTGGGTTATGGGTCGTTCTCAATTTGTTCTAACCTATACGTAAAAGCATTATGCAAGGGAGATTCAGCAGAAAAAAAAGTTGCAATTACGTTTGATGATGGCCCACATACTGAAATAACTCCTGAAATCCTTAATCTGCTTGATTTATATAATGTACAAGCTACCTTTTTCTGCAAAGGAGAAAGTATTGAGGCAAACAAGGACTTACTGAAGGAAATTTTAAATCGTGGCCATGCTATTGGTAATCACACCTATAGCCACTCGTATGGTAAAAATATGTTTTCATCGAAGAAACTCATTGATGATATTCAGAAAACACAGGATTTGATTTTAGAAATCACTGGTAAAAAAGCAAAACTTTTCAGGCCACCATTTGGAGTTACTAATCCTCCTGTTGCCAAGGCATTAAAGAAATTCAATTTTCATATCATTGGATGGAGCTTGCGCTCATTTGATACCATACATGATCCTGAGCAGGTTATTCGAAAAGTAAAAACCAATGTTAAACCTGGTGATATCATATTATTTCATGATAATCGGTTAAATACTATTGAAATAATTAAGAATGTACTCGATTTTTTGCAATCAAATAATTATGGCATGGTTCGTGTTGACGAACTTTTAAATATCGAAGCATATGAATAAACATATCATCTTTTTACTAGCTTTTCAGATTACAATACTTATCTCCATAGCCCAGGAAAAAGGGTTTAAACCAATCGAAAATGCTGCAAGTTTTAAGGAAAAACTTAATAAATTAACTGAAAATACAACAACTATTCAAAGTGATTTTACACAGGAGAAACACCTAAGTTTTTTATCTGAAAACATTATATCGAAAGGAAAATTCGCTTTTAAAACTCCAAATTTACTTCGCTGGGAATATGCTGAACCGATTAATTATATTATCGTTTTTAATGATAAAAAGATTTTAATTAGCGATGATGGTAAAATAAGCTCGTTTGATGCGCAATCGAACCGAATATTCAGCGAAATTAACAATATGATGGTTGGTACTATCCAAGGTAGCTTGTTTAATGATTCGGAGCGTTTTAATGTAAAATACTTTGAATCAGAAAAACAGTATTTGCTTGAGTTAGAACCCAAAATGACTGAGATGAAAGGAATGCTAAAAACTATAAAGATATTTATTGACAAAACAGACAACTCTGTTGCAAGCATTAAAATGATTGAAACATCAGGTGATTATACAAAAATTGATTTTGTGAACCGCAAGTTAAACCAATCAATTAATGGCAACTTATTTGATTTAAAATAGTTTTCTAACCAAGTATTTTTCATAACACCATTCACTTTCAAAGAAAATATTCCTGTTTAAGTAGTTATTAAACAAGCAATTAATAACTAAACCAAAAATTTATAAATCTTTTAAATTAATTAGTTGCATATATCAACTAATTAAATTTATATTTGCAAACTAAATTTTTAACCATGGAAGATAAATATTTATCGATAATGAAATTTAATAAGCTAATGCATGATGTATTTAGGATCATTAAAAAACGTATTAACGAAACCAATCAAGAAGATTTAAAAATTACACCTGAGCAAATAGGTTTATTATATGCAATAAGCATAGAAAGCGAAGATGTAATTCAAAAGGATATGGCCGAATTAATGGGTAAGGATAAGTCAGCAATTCTTAGACTCATTGATACTTTGGAAGAAAAAGAACTTATTAGAAGAGTGGTTGATAAAAACGACAGACGCAAAAACTACCTTATGATAACAAAACAGGGCGATAAGGTCCTTAAAGACTACCTTGCAATTGTTTACAAATTAATGGATGAGTTGCAAACAGGAATTTCAGAATCCGACTTGATTATCTATAATAAAGTATTAAAAAGGGTTATGCATAACGCAGAAAATCTTTAATTTTTTAAAATTTTAGTTGATAACCTCAACCATTGATAATTAAAACTATTTAAAAAAATTATCAATCTACATAAAAAATAAAAATCTATAATTGAATCAAATTTTTAAGATTAAACACAAAAAATCAAATTATTTACAAATGAAAAATCATTTTAAAACTCTTTTTGTTGGTATTTCTTGCCTGGGCATAATATCATTAAAAGCGCAGGAACCAATAGTCCTATCGCTTGATAGCGCAATTAACTACGCAATAGATCACAATAAAACACTTATGAATTCGAGATTTTCGATAGATAAGTCGAAACAAAAAAAGCTCGAAACAATAGCTCAGGGACTACCACAAGTTAGCGCATCAATTGATTACACCAACTTTTTAGGAGCCGAAGCTTCTTTGCAGATGAGTGAGCAGGCACCTCCTATTACCATTGAATTTAATCCAACTAGTAACTTTAAGGCCAGTGTTAGTCAGTTAATTTTTAATGGAAGCTACTACATTGGTATTCAGCTATCGAATCTGGCCAAAACAATGGCTGAACAGAGCTATGCAAAAGACGAACTAACAGTTAAAGAACAGGTAATACAATCATATTACATGATTTTGGCAAGCGAACGAATTTTAACGATTATTAAGGACAATAAATCAAATGCCACAATTATCTACGAAAAAACAAAGCACCTTGCCGATGCAGGAATATTAGAAGCCACTGACGAAAAGAAGCTTTCGCTGATGGTTACCAGTGTCGATAATGCTATAAAATCGACTGAAAGGCAGGTACAACTTGGATACAACCTACTGCGGTTGCAGCTTGGACTCGAAGCAGGTCAGGATATCCGACTATCATCAGATTTTGATGCGATAGCTCAAAAGTATATCGGAAACAGCTTAAAAACCAACTCGTTTAACATTGAAAACAACCTGGATTACAAGCTTTTATCCCTTCAAGGCGAAATGGCTGAAAAGCAAGTTACCATGGTAAAAGCCAGTAATTTACCTTCGCTGGTAGCCTTTTATTCTTATACCGAGAAAATCAAAGAGCCCTTGTTTGATATGACACCGAAAAATGTTCTTGGTCTAACATTAAGCATTCCAATATTTTCGAGTGGTCAACGCTATACCCAATTAAATCAGGCAAAAATTGATTTAAAAATGGTTGAGAATACAAAGGAACTAGTAACCGAGCAGATTTCAATTCAGGAACAACAATTACGATACAACTATAATAACCTGTTGGAGCAATTTGAAACACAAAAAGCAAACGTTGAGATAGCTAAGGAAGTGCTTAACCACATGAACCTGAAATATGAGCAGGGATTGGTTTCGAGTCTTGAGTTAACAAGTGCAAACAACGAATATTTAACAGCAGAATCAAATTATACAAGTACCATTCTACAGTTGTTAAATGCTGAATTATCATTACGAAAAATAAACAATACTATTTAATACAACACAAATATGAACACAACAAGAAACCTTATTTTATCTATTAGTGCAGGATTATTAATCATTGCAGCATCATGCACAAGCAAAAACGAAACATCTGAAACTTCACAACAATCCGAAATAAAGCAATCTGTTCCGGTAAAAACAATGATCTTAAAACAAACAACAATTGATCGTACCATTGATTACACAGCTTCATTATCACCATTCGAAGAAGTGCATCTGGCTCCATCAACACCTGGAAGAATTGAAAAAATAAATGTTGAAATAAGCGATCAGGTAAGTAAAGGACAAGTAATTGCAATAATGGATCAAACAAATCTGGAACAGGCAAGAATCAATTTAATGAAACTTGAAACAGATTATAAACGACTTGATACATTGATGAAAACCAAGAGTATAGCAGAACAACAATACGATCAGATTAAATCGGCTTACGAATTAGCAAAAAACAGTTACAAGTTTCTGCTAGAAAACACCAAATTAAAAGCACCATTCTCAGGGGTAATTTCTGGTAAATACTTCGAAGATGGCGAAATTTATTCGGGTGCTCCAAATACTGCCGTAGGTAAAGCTGCATTAGTTTCAATTGTGCAAATTAACCAGCTAAAAGCATTAATAGGCATTTCGGCAAGTTTCTTTCCATATATATCGTTAGGGATGAAAGCTGATATTGTTTCGGAGATTTATCCAGACCAAGTGTTTAAAGGCGAGATTTACAGAATTTATCCAACCATTGATAATAATACAAAAACTTTTACAGTAGAAGTTAGAGTTCAGAACGACAACCTTAAACTACGACCAGGTATGTTTTCGAAAATAAAGCTAAATCTTGGGAAAGGAAAAGCAATCCTTGTTCCAACCATCGCATTAATTAAGCAAACAGGAACAAATGATATGTATGTTTTTATTAATAAAAATAATACGGCCATAAAACAAGCTATAAAAATAGGTCGAATAATTGACGACAATACTGAAATTCTGGATGGATTAAACGAAGGTGATGAAATTGTTGTTGTTGGACAAAACAAGCTCGAGCATCAAAATCCTATTACAGTGCTCCCATAATTCAGTAAATGCTTGAACTAAATTTAATTGACAAAAAAATAATATTATGAGTTTATATAGTACCGCAGTAAAGAAACCCGTAAGTACCATCATGATTTTTATTGGTGTGGTTATTTTCGGGATTTATTCATACTTTAAGTTACCGGTGGATTTTTTCCCAAAAATGGACCCCCCTTATATCTCCGTAATTGCTTTCTATTCAGGAGCTAACGCTGTCGATGTTGAACAAAACATAACCCGTAAACTAGAAGATAGTTTCGGCTCGCTAACAAACCTTAAAAATATGACATCCACATCGAAAGATAATATTTCTGTTGTGATGTTAGAATTTGATTGGGGTGCAAACCTTGATGAGGCAACAAACGAAGTAAGGGATGCTGTAGGGATGGCAGAAAGAAGCTTACCCGAAGAAGTTGAAAGTCCTACGATCTTCAAGATAAGCACCAGTATGATCCCTGTGTTAATGTTTTCTATCACTTCAGAAGAAAGCTACGCAGGTATAAAAGACATTTTAGACGATAAACTGGTACAACCCCTAAATAGAATCGAAGGTGTTGGAAACATTATTCAGATGGGAGCTCCTACAAGGGCTATCATGGTTGATGTAGATCCCCGGAAATTAGATGCTTACAGCCTAACTGTTGAACAAATTGCAGGTATTCTTGCAGCGAACAACCTAAATGTACCATCAGGTAGTCTTGAGATGGGTAAATCGGATCTTGCGCTTAGATTACAGGGCGAATTTGAAAACAGTGATGTTGTAAAAAATATTATAGTGAGCAACATTAATGGTAAAACAGTTTATCTGAAAGATATTGCCACTGTTCAGGATGGTTTAAAAGAAATTAAATCGTACGAAAGAGCTAACGGAAGAAAGAGCGTTCGTGTTATGATTCAAAAACAATCAGATGCAAACACGGTTACTGTTGCAAACAGCATTAAGGAAAAACTTACAGAGATTAAGAAAACGCTGCCTCCCGATATAGAAGTCGAAGTACTTTTCGACTCATCATTAAACACCATCGACTCAATAAATAACTTATCAGAAACATTGCTTTATGCATTGTTATTCGTGGTAGTTGTAGTACTTTTCTTTTTAGGCAGATGGAGAGCCACTTTTATCGTTTCGCTTTCGATTCCGATCTCCCTGATTGTGGGTTTCATATATATGTACTTATCAGGCGGAACAATAAACCTTATTACCCTTTCATCATTATCAATCGCAATAGGGATGGTTGTTGATGATTCTATCGTTGTACTCGAAAATATAACTAAAAAGTTCGAAAAAGGAGGTTTTGCACGCGAATCATCAATTTACGGAACCAACGAGGTTAGTTTGGCCGTAATTGCGTCAACACTTACAATTATTGCCGTTTTTCTTCCATTAACCATGTTAGGCGGAATGACAGGAATACTTTTTAAACCACTTGGCTGGGTCGTTACTATTACAATTGCAACTTCTGTAATTGTTTCGTTAACACTCGTACCCATGTTATCATCCAAAATTTTACGAACAAAAAGTCCAAGTAAAAATACTATTGGAGGAAAAATTTACTGGTATTCACAGAATCTACTCGAGAAGATGGACAATATTTACGAGCGATCACTCTCTTGGGCTGTAAACAAACGATGGACAACTATTATTATTGCAACCGTAATATTTATCGCATCCTTGTTTTTAATCAACATAATTGGAACAGAGTTTATGCCTGCATCCGATAATGATCAAATAAATGCACAGGTAAAACTAGCTCAAGGTACAAAGCTCGATGAAACAATACTTACAGCACAATATCTTGATTCTGTTTTCATGAATAAATATCCCGAAATTGAAATTATTTCGACCAGCGCAGGTTCTGGCGATGAAAACAGCATGGCAGCTATTTTCTCAGAAACTGGTAATTATATAATAAATTATACATTTAAAATGGTTTCACGCGAAAAGCGCGAAAAAGATATTTTCCAGATTGCCAATGAGATGCGAAGTGATATTGAGAAGCGTCCTGAGATTGAAAAATATTATGTTGATCCAGGAGGTTCGCGTGGATCAGGAGGAATGGGTATGGGAGGCGGAAGCGTTCTGGAAGTAAAAGTTTTCGGAAATGATTTTGATGAAACCAACATTCTTGCCGAACAAATTTCTCAAGCACTCAATAAAATTGAAGGAACTAAAGATGTTATCATTAGTCGTGATAAAGAGAAAACAGAACTTCAGTTAATTCTGGATAACGAGAAAATGACTTGGTTCGGACTAAACACAGCAACAGTTGCTACAGCTATCCGAAATCGTATTAATGGAGTAACTGCCACAAAATACAAAGAAGATGGTAACGAATACGATGTTATTGTTCGTTACGAAGAACAATTCAGACAATCAACCGAAGATATCGAAAACATCAGCATTGTTACACCTTTTGGAAAAATAGTAAAACTAGGTGAAATAACTAAACTCAAGAGTTTTTATTCACCACCAAATATTGAAAGAGAAAACAAAGTTCGTGTTGTAACCGTATCATCGGCATTATCCGGATCAGACCTTGGAACAGTAAAAGCATCAATTGAAGCAGCCGTTTCGAAAATGGATATCCCCAGCGATGTTGCTATTGAATTCGGTGGAAGTGTTGAAGACATGCAGGAGTCTTTTGGTGATCTTATTTTACTGATTTTATTATCGCTTGTGTTAGTATATATTGTTATGGCTTCGCAATTCGAATCGCTTACTGAGCCATTTATAATTATGTTCTCAATACCATTTGCGCTTTCGGGTGTGCTTATAACCCTGTATATATTCAATGCTACAATAAATATTATATCGCTCATTGGAATTGTAATGCTTATAGGTATTGTAGTAAAAAATGGTATTGTTTTGGTTGATTATACTAACCTTCTGGTTGATAAAGGATATACTCTAAGACAAGCTGTTATTGCTGCAGGCCGTTCACGATTGCGACCCGTACTTATGACCTCATTAACAACCATATTGGCAATGATCCCAATGATTGCAAGCACTGGTAGTGGTTCTGAAATGTGGAAACCAATGGGAATTGCGATATTTGGTGGATTAACATTCTCTACACTTATCACTTTAATTCTAATACCTACCATTTACACCATTTTTGGAGTAGGAAAAATTAACAGAACACGAAAAAAAGCAATAGCAAACTAATAAAACAATTCGAATGAAAGCAGTATTTATATCATATAATCAATCACTAACCGAAATGGTTCAGTTGGTTTTAGATAAACATCTAATCAAAGGGTTTACCCAATGGACAGATATTAAAGGAAATGGATCAGTTAAAGGTGAGCCGCATGAAGGCTCACATACCTGGCCAGAACTTAATAATGCTCATTTAACTATTGTTGATGATGTGAAAGTAGCACCATTACTAGAAAGCCTCGAAGCTCTCAATAAGGAAGTCGAAAAACATGGTTTGAGAGCATTTGTGTGGAACATTGAAAAAACAGTCTGAAAAAAACCTAACCAAATTAGTTAGTCTTTAAATTTCTAAAACAAACATAATCACGATCGGTTTTTATATCGATCGTGATTAAGCTATAAACAGCATTTACCCATGAATGATTTACTAATCAGAATATCACATCTGTTTAAAAAATATGGTATAAAAAGCATTACCATGGATGATATTGCAGCTAACCTGGGCATATCGAAAAAAACATTATACCAGTATTTTCAAAATAAAAATGATCTTGTAGATAAAACAGCTCAATTTGAAATTGAAAATGAATTCGAAGAAATTAAGAGTTTGATTACTAGCCATGAAAATGCAATAGAACAACTTATTGCAATCAGTAATCAATTAGTTAAAAAAAGCTGTCAGATAAGCTCTTCGTTACTATTTAGCCTGAACAAATATTACCCTGTGATTTTAAAAGAGATAATGAGTAAACGGAAAGCGTTTATTACGAATTTTTTAATGAATAACTTTAATTTAGGCATAAAGCAAGGAGTTTACAGACAGAATTTAAACGCTGATCTTATTCAGGCTTTTTACATTTACCTTTTTGATCAACGATGTATCGAGATTTATAGCGATTGGCTAAACGAAGATTTTGATAACAGATTTAATGATTTGATATTATATCATTTACGGGCTCTTGTTAATCCTAAAGAAATAGATAGAATCGAGAAAAAAATAAATTTAACACGGTAAAAAAACATAAATCAACCTTTTTCTATCATTTAAATTTTTCGATTTATTTTAACTTACAATAACAAATAGGAGATTCAGAATATGCAGTTGGTATATTTTTTAGGTTTTGAATAGTCCGTTACTTTTGTTTAATTTAGCGCAAAAATTAATATTATTGTACTTTTAAAACATGAGGAAAAGATCTCGAATCCTTAACGTTAATTTTTCACACAAAAACAAATTAACTTTTTATAATGTTTTATTTCTATTGTTTTTATTATCATTAATCAACTCATGCACAAATCCATACAAAAAACTTACTAAAACTGAACTTTCAGAAAACAACATAAAGAGTATTCCTTACTTATTACCTCATTCAGAAAAAGCAATTATTTACAAAGCTGATATAACTTTTTACAAAAACAATTTTGGTGGGTTACTTATTATCAAAAAAATTGAAGAAGAAAGTTACCGAATAGCTCTTACCACTCAGTTTGGACTAAAAATTTTTGATTATGAACTTAATCAGGGCAAGCTAAACGTTGTTTTCTGTATTGATCAATTGAATAAAAACCTAATCATTAAAACATTTGAGGAGGATTTTAATCTGTTGCTTTTGCAACAGGATTTTGAAAAACTATTTGAACTTAAAAACCCTGAAACACAGCAAAAAATTTGGGAGCTTAAATCAGGCAAAGTGAGTACTTATTATATTCAGAACAACAAATCAACATCCATTGATAACATAAGCAAAAGAAAGCGAAATTCTGAAAAAATATCAATAGATTTGCATAAATACAATAACGATTTGCCAGGAGAAATAAACCTCGAGCATAACAATATAAAACTGAAAATGAATTTAAAAATTTTACAATAAATGCTACTAAAAGATTTTTATAAGATACTTGAAATAACTACAAAAGATAACGAAAACATAACCGTTTTAGTTGAGTTAAATAAAAATCACGAGGTTTATAAAGGTCATTTCCCTGGAAATCCTGTAGTGCCAGGTGTTTGCCTTACTCAATTGATAAAAGAATCAATGGAGGCTATCGAAAAAAAGGATTTAATGCTTATTTATGCTGATTATATTAAGTTTATGGCTATTGTAAATCCTGAAATAAACGATAAGTTATATATTGATCTCAAGATTAAAGCTAAAGAAGATAACATCAAACAAGTTACCAGCGAGACTTATTTTAACGGAACTGTCTTTTACAAATTCAAAGGCGATTTTAAAGCAAAACAACAGTGATTATGGTTGATAATGCGTGGAAATATAAAGAGATCTTTGAACAGAAACAGTGCTGTGTAATTATTCCTACCTATAATAACGAAAAGACACTGGCAGCAGTTATTAATGGAGTTTTAGAATACACCAATCAGGTTATTGTTGTAAATGATGGTTCTACTGATTCTACATCACATATTCTGTCAGCCTTTACTAATGTAGATATTGTAAGTTATACTAAAAACAAAGGAAAAGGATTTGCATTACGCAAAGGGCTTCGCTTTGCCTGGGAAAAAGGCTACAAATACGCCATAACCATCGATTCTGATGGACAACATTATGTAACTGATCTTCCAAAATTTTTAGAAAAGCTCGATGAATCGCCAAATGCAATTATTATTGGCAGTCGAAATATGGATCAGTCGAGTGTTCCGGGAAAAAGCAGCTTTGGGCATAAATTCTCAAATTTTTGGTTCCGGTTCGAAACTGGCATAAATGCACCTGATACCCAATCAGGATTTAGGCTTTACCCACTTGAGCCGCTGCATAAAATGATATTTTTTACCCGTAAATATGAATTCGAGATTGAAGTAATCGTGCGTGCAGCATGGAAAGGAGTTGAAGTAACCTCGGTTCCTATTCAGGTTTATTATGCACCCAAAGAAACCCGTGTTTCACATTTTAGACCTTTTCGTGACTTTACAAGAGTTAGCATTCTAAATACAATACTTGTTTTTTATGCATTACTTATTGTTAAACCATTCAAATTTGTTCGCAGCCTGAATAAAAAAAACATAAAGGAGTTTTACCAAAAACAGATTTTACAGAGCGAAGAGCCAAATAGCAAGATTGCTTTTGCAATTATGCTCGGATTATTTATGGGTGTAGCTCCTGTTTGGGGATATCAGATGTTAATTGCTTTTGGACTGGCACACCTGCTCAAACTGAATAAAGTCTTGGTTATTGTAGCTTCAAACATTAGTATTCCGCCAATGATCCCAATCATATTATTTGCAAGTTTTAAAACCGGTGGTTTGTTTATCGAGGCGAATAAATTAACTCTGCATTACTCATCAGGGATTAATTTTGAAATGATTAAAGACAATTTACTTCAATATCTAATTGGTAGCCTTGCCTTTGGAGTAATTTTAGCTATCACAATGGGGTTAATATCCTACATTTTGTTATCTTTATTCAGAAAGAAAAACCAATTACAAGAAGAATTGGTTAATCAATAGCCCGATTATTATGTCCGAAATTATTACATCACTTTTTGATAGGATCCAAAAATCCAGAATCATATTTATCCTTTTAATGCTTGGCATTTTAGGCCTTTCAGTTTTTTTTGCCTCTAAAATCCGATTTGAGGAGGATATAACTAAAATGTTGCCTTCGGATAAGAATATCGCCAAAATCAACCTGGTTTCCCAAAATCTTAATTTTGCTGATAAACTAGTTATAAGTATATCATTATCAGACACTAATTCAATAGCTACTCCTGAAAAACTTATTGGTATTGCAGATCAGTTATATAGTGAATTAACTGCGCTTCAACCAGATTATATTTCTGAAATTACCTATTCTGTCTCAGAAAACATAATCTCCGATGTGTATGATATTTACTTAAATAACTTACCGATCTTTCTCGAAGAAGATGATTACATTAAAATTGATAGTTTGCTTAGCCAATCGGCAATTGAAAAGGCTATAAAAAATAATTACAAAACGCTTATTTCACCTGCCAGCATGGTAATGAAACAGTTTGTAATTAAAGATCCTCTTCATCTGGCACCAATTGCCCTAAACCGACTAAGCACTTTTCAGGTTGATGAAAACCATACCATTTACCAGGGAAAAGTTTTTACTAAAGATCATAAGAACCTTACATTATTCTTATCCACAGCATATCCATCATCCGAAACAAATAAAAACGGAGTTCTGATTAAAAAGCTCGATCAACTAATTGACAGCTTGAATAATGGCTATAATAACGAATATAAAATTCAATATTACGGAGCAGCTGCTGTTGCAGTAGGTAATGCAAACAGAATAAAAACAGACATTTCAGTAACTCTTTCAATAGCAGTCATTGGACTAATCATATTTCTAAGTTTATTTTTCAGAAAAAAGAGCATTTTCTTTTTAATCTTTCTACCGGCGCTTCTCGGTGGCACCGTAGCTGTTGCAGCAATGTTTCTGATAAAAGGTAAAGTATCAGTAATTTCGCTGGCTTTTGGTTCTGTGTTATTAGGTATTACTGTTGATTTCTCCTTGCATTTGTTTGCTCATTTAAAAAGTATTGGTTCTATCCGAAAAGTGATAAAAGATATTGCGTTGCCCGTAATGGTAAGTAGTACAACAACTGCATTTGCATTTCTCTGTTTACTTTTTGTTAGTTCTCGCGCATTACAGGATATGGGTTTATTTGCAGCAATCGCCGTATTTCTTGCAGCCATATTTTCAATTACAGTTTTGCCCCAGTTAATAAAGTATAATACCCCCGATAATTACGAACGACCTCCCAAAAACTTTATCGAAAGGTTCACCTCCTATCAATTTGAGAATAACAACTATGTGTTATTTTTTATCCTTGCATTTACTATAGTTTCGTTGTTTTTTACTGGCAAACCTACTTTCGAAAACGAGTTAGACAATATGAATTACATGTCCGATAAGCTTAAGCAAGCTGAAAAGGACTTGAACAGAACATCGCAGGTGGCTTTAAAATCAGTTTACCTTGTGTCGTATGGCAATAATCTGCAGGAAGCACTCGAAAACTCTGAAAAAACACTACCTAAACTCGATTCGCTTAAACAGCAAAAAATCATCAATCAATATACCTCTATTAGTGCTATTCTTATTTCTGAATCTCTTCAAAATGAACGCATTGAGCGATGGAATAATTTCTGGACACAAGAAAAAAAGAATAACATCAAAAACAACATTATTAAGTCTGGATTAGAAGTTAAGTTTAAACAAGATGCTTTTAACTCCTTTTTTGAGCTGTTGGATAAAGAATTTCAGCCAGTAAAAAAAGAGCAGTTGGGTAATTTATATACCGTGTTTGTTGATGATTATGTTACGATCCATGACAGCATCACTACTGTTGTAAACATACTTAAGACAGAGGAGAACCTGAAACCTGCAGTTTATAGCTCGTTCGAAAATCAGGCGAATAATATCGTTTTCGATAAAAAATACATGACGAATAGTTTGGTAAAAGCACTTAAAGACGACTTGAACCTTCTCGTTAACCTCTCATTATTAGTAGTTTTTGGTATACTTTTATTATCCTTCGGTCGAATTGAACTTGCTATAATTACCATAATTCCTATGATAATTAGTTGGATATGGACACTTGGAATCATGGGAATGTTTAATATTCATTTCACCATATTTAACATAGTGATTTCTACGTTTATCTTCGGATTAGGCGATGATTACAGTATTTTTATAATGCGAGGCTTATTGCAGGAGTATAAATATGGCGAAAAGAACGTCGAATCATTTAAAACATCCATATTATTATCGGTTATAACAACGTTGGTCGGGATTGGAGTGCTTATATTTGCCAAACATCCAGCCCTAAGATCGATTGCATTGCTTTCAATTATAGGCATTTTTTCAGTAATTGTTATTTCCTACACACTTATTCCATTTATGGTAAATCACTTTTTGCTTACAAGGAAAAATAAGTCAAAAGTAGCTTATTCGTTTCAAGAGGTAATAAATTCAGGTATTGCCTGGACTATATTTATTGGAACATCCGTAATTGTTACTATTTTCGGGTTTATCCTATTTAAAGTGTTTCGGTTAAAAAATAATTGGGCAAAAATAATTTTCAATAAATCGATCGTTGCTTCATCAGCCTTTTTGTTTTATGGGATGTTTAATATCCGTAAAAAAATCATTAATCCCAACAAAGAAAAACTTAAGAAACCTGCCATTGTAATTTGTAATCATCAATCGCATATCGATTTGGTTTATAACCTGCAGATTTCGTCAAAGCTTATTGTTTTAACTAACGATTGGGTTCAAAATAGCAAAATTTATGGCAAAATTGTTCAGATGGCCGATTTTTACCCGGTTTCTGAAGGATATGAAAATCTGTTGCCTAAGTTACGCGAGAAAGTAAAAGAAGGATATTCGATCTTAGTGTATCCTGAAGGAACCAGATCAACAGATCTGAAAATGAAACGATTCCACAAAGGAGCTTTTTATTTAGCCGAAATGCTTAATCTCGATATCGTGCCTATAATATTCCATGGAACAGGTTACTGCATGACCAAAGGAGATGATTTACTGGTAAAAAACGGTACTATTTATGTTCGATACCTTGATAGAATTACACCAGAGAACAAAGACTATGGATCAACTTATTCTGAAAGAGCCAAACAGATTGGTAAATACATGAAAAATGTTTACAATCAGATGCGGGTTGAAATTGAAGATACCAGATATTATCGCGATAAACTCATAAAGAATTACATTTACAAAGGACCTGTTCTTGAGTGGTATTTAAAAGTTAAGCTTAAACTCGAAAATAATTACGAACTTTTTAATAAGCTAATACCCCGAAAAGGTAAAATTTACGACATAGGTTGTGGCTATGGATATCTATCTTATATTCTGCATTTTGTGTCGGAAGAAAGAGTTATAACAGGAATCGACTACGACGAAGAGAAAGTTTTGGTGGCCAACAACTGTCCATCGAAAAACGAAAAAATAAACTTCGAAAGTGCTGATATTACGAAATACCAGTTCGAACCAGCAGATGTTTTTCTGTTAAGTGATGTTTTGCATTACATCCCCGAACAAAAGCAAGAGGAGCTTATTGATCAAATGGTAAAAAATCTGAACGATAATGGTATGATAATTATACGCGATGCAAATACTAACCTAAAAGAACGACATAAAGGAACTAAGTTTACAGAAGTGTTTTCAACAAAAATATTTGGATTTAACAAAACAGCAGATGAATCGAAACAGTTGTATTTTGTTTCAGAGGACAGAATTAGAAGTATTTTCAGAAAATACAATATGGATGTTGAATTAATTGATGAAACAAAGCATACTTCGAATGTTTTGTATGTAATTAGAAAAATGTAATAATTCATCCCTTCACACCTATAGTCCCCTCAAGGGGACAAATGACTTTGAACAAATTATGTTCTCCCTTGAGGGAGATACCCGAAGGGTAGAGGGTGAAAAAGAGAAATATTGAAATAACAAGATATGCCCAAATACGATATTGTAATTATAGGAAGCGGTTTAGGAGGTTTACTTTGTGGAGCAATACTCAGCAAAGAGGGCAAATCTGTATGCATACTCGAAAAACATCATCAGTTTGGCGGTAACCTACAAACCTTTAAGCGTGATGGTAAAATCTTCGATACCGGATTTCATTACATCGGCGGGTTAAACAAAGGACAAAATCTTTACCAGTATTTTAATTATGTTGGAATACTTGATAATCTTAAACTCGAACAATTAAACCTTGATTGCTTTGATAAAATTGGTTTTAATAACCAGGAATATTCCTTTGCTCAAGGATTTGACAACTTTATCGAGAGTTTATTACGTAAATTTCCTTCAGAAAAAAATGCGTTAGCAAGTTACAAATCCAAAATAAAAGATGTTTGTAGTCATTTTCCTTTATATAATCTTCAAATACCCAATAATTTAAGTTCAGAACAGCAATACCTCGAAACCAGTATTGGTGATTTCTTAGCATCGATAACTACTAATAAAGCATTGCAACATGTACTTGCCGGGAACAATATGTTGTATGCCGGATCACCTGAAAAAACATCGCTTGGTATTCATGCACTTATAGAGAACTCTTTCATTGAAGGAGGTGCGTATCGGTTTGTTGATGGAAGTTCTCAAATGACTGATCATCTGGTAAATATTATTAAGAAAAACGGAGGCGTTTTAAAAAAGAATAGCGAAGTGATCAATTTTACAATTAAGAATGATCAACTCTGTTCTGCTCAATTGAAAAACGGAGAACAAATTGAAGGACAACAATTTATATCTGCTATCTCGCCCTATGCTACGCTTAAAATGATTGATTCAGGGTTAATCCGAAAACCATACCGCGACCGAATAAATGAGTTGGAAGAAACCATTTCATCATTTATTTTATATGTATCATTTAAACCAGAATCATTCAACTATTTAAACTATAATTATTATCATCATAATCAAAACTCGGTTTGGACGATCAATGAATATGATCCTAACAAATGGCCACAGAACTATTTGTTTTTAACGCCTCCATCAGCTGTTTCAAAGGAATACGCACAAACTGCCACAGCCCTAACTTACATGCGTTTTGATGAACTAAATGCCTGGGAGAACACAAAAACAGGTCGTCGTGGTGCTAATTATGAGGAGTTTAAGCAGCAAAAAGCAGAAAAACTAATCCTCGAAATTGATAAAAAATTTCCAAGGTTTAAAAACAGTATCCAAAATTATTACACTTCCACGCCCCTAACCTATCGCGACTACACAGGTACACGATTTGGTTCGTTATACGGAATTGAACACGATTGCCGTAACACGTTAAAAACATCGATATTGGTGCGAACCAAAATTCCCAATTTATTGTTTACCGGACAGAATATTAACTTGCACGGCGCGTTAGGTGTAACTGTTGGATCGGTTATGACTTGCTCCGAAATACTTGGTACAGATTATTTATTACAAAAAATCAATAATGCATAAACTAAAAAGAATAGGAAAGATCCTGATAAAATCCTTAGCTATAATTGCTTTGGTAATAATTATACTAATCCTTGTTTTTAAGTTAATTACAAGGCTTGATCCACCAGAAATAACCAATTCCGAAATTGAGAACTTACAGATAACGCAAGTCGATTCATCATTCTATTTTATAAAAGATAACTGGTTACAGAAAAATGAACATGGTTTATGGGAGATGTATATCGAGGGCGAAGCTTACGAAAGAGGTATTATTAATGGAAAACTAACCAAGAAATTAATTGAAAAACAGGAGAATGCATTTATCAACCAAATTAAGGTTATGATTCCTTCGGAGTCGTATCTCAAATTTTTAAAAAACTTCCTCGCTTTCTTCAACCGTAATATTGATAAGCATGTTATTCCTGAATATCTAAACGAGATTTATGGTATTTCGCAGTCGGCATCGGATCAATTTAATTTTATAGGATCTAACTACCACCGAATTTTGAATTATCATGCTGCACACGATATTGGTCATGCTTTGCAAAACATGAATCTGGTTGCATGTACTGCTTTTGCAGGTTGGGATTCGCACTCCGAAGACAGTTCTTTAATTATTGGTCGTAATTTCGATTTTTATGTGGGTGATGAGTTTGCCGAAGATAAAATAATTATGTTTTGTAATCCTGATAAAGGATACAAGTTTATGATCGTAACCTGGGGTGGAATGATTGGAGCCACATCAGGAATGAACGATCAGGGATTAACAGTAACATTAAATGCATCAAAATCAGACATTCCTTTTGGAGCGGCAACACCAATCTCTCTTGTAGCAAGAGAAATTTTACAGTACGCTTCAACGATTGATGAAGCTTATGAGATCGCTAAAAAAAGAAAAACATTTGTTTCAGAATCATTATTTATTGGATCAGCAAAGGATGGAAAAACAGCTATAATAGAGAAATCGCCTGAGAAGCAGTCATTATTTGAAACAGATAATGATTATATTATTTGTACCAATCATTTTCAAAACAATGAAATGACACATCCTGAAGTATTAAATGCAAAAACAAATGATTATGCTACACTTTACAGATTTAACCGTGTAAATGAGTTACTCGCGCAAAATCCAAAACTGAATATTACGCATATAGCTGAGATTTTAAGAGATCAAAAAGGGTTAAAAAACGAAAACATAGGATTTGGAAACGAAAAAGCTGTTAACCAATTAATTGCACATCATGCTGTTATATTCAAACCCGAAGAGTTAAAAGTTTGGGTTTCGACATCGCCATTTCAGTTGGGTGAGTTTGTTTGTTACGATCTGAAAAAGGTATTTGAAAAAGCAGAATCAATAAAATCCAATAAGGTTGTAAACGAAGAAGATTTAACCATACCGGCCGACTCATTTTTATTTTCAAATGAGTATCAAAAATTTAATCGATTTAAGGAGATACGAAATCAAATTCAAGCAGCCATAAAAGCAAACCAAAAAATCATCGACGAAGATTATCTTTTTAATGAGATTATTGAACTTAATCCTGAGTTTTTCGAGACCTATGTTTGTCTGGGCGATTATTTTATTCATTTTGGAATAGAAGACAAAGCGACTCTTGCATATAAAAAAGCACTTACTAAAGAAATCCCGAATATTTATCAGGCTGAAAATATAAAATCAAAGCTCAACAATTTAAACGAATAGATTTAGGTTGAGTTGTTATTATTTTTTCACTATAAAAAACTTACTTTTACAGGTATTCAAAACACAAAATTATGAAAATCAAACTTTTAATTCAGATACTTATTATTGCCACCTTGCTACAATCGTGTAAAAGCAGTTCATCTGTTTCAAAAATATCAGAAGAAGCCGAGATCGCTTATAAAGCAGGTGATTATGAGAAATCACTTGCTGTTTGTGAAAAAGAAATTACTGAAAAAGAAACCAAAGGCAAAAGTGCAATAGGTCCTGTGTATGTTGGCGCCGGTAAAGCAGCACTCGAATTAAATCAAATTGATAAAGCACGAAAATACCTCGAAACAGCCCGAAGCTTAAATTACTCATCACCAGATATGTATGAATCGCTTGCCAAGGTTTATAAAAACATCGATAACCTTTCGAAAGAAATTACTGCACTCGAAAATTACAGGAAGTTTTATCCTCAGGGTGAAAAAGCAAATGTAATTGCCACCCGCCTGTTCGAAACGTATATTGAAAGCGAAAACTGGGATCTGGCCAATAAATTATGGCCCGAGATTGAGCCGCAAGCTCAAAATAATGTAAAACTGTTAAGTGGATATCTTCAAGTAAACAAAAAACTCGAAAACAATACTGGTTGCGATAAATTAGCCCAGCAGATTTTAAAATTGGATCCTTCGAATATTACTGCACTTGAATGGTACGCAGAAAAATATTACTGGAAAGCAGAAAACTTATACCTTTCGGAGATGAAAGCCTACAAAGCAAAACGAACAAATAGCCAATACAGCAGATTGCTTAAAGCGTTAGAGCAGGTTTATCCTGATTTCAGAAAATCACGTGATTATTATTTAAAACTTTATAAAATCGATCCTAAAAAGGATTATGCAAATTATTTAGGTAATATTTTTACCCGCTTAGATGATAAAGAAAAGGCTGAATATTACTACAAAAAAGCAAAGTAAATCAAGATTGAAAAATGTAAATTAGTAAAATAGTAGAATGGTGAAATGGTAAAATAGTAAATTGGTTAACCAGAAACAAGCAACCATTTAATTTTCACAACAAAAATATTTTCAGAATGTATCTGCTTTTAAGTTTTAGATATTAAATTTGGAGTTTGCTAAAAAAAATCTCATGAAATCTTTTCCCGAAGAAATTGACTTTAAGTCGACAGAAGAAATTAAAAAGTATCAGGAAGAAAAGCTACAGGAACTTCTCGAATATGTAAATACCAACTCAGCATTTTATTCAGAGCTTTTTAAAAAGAATGATATTAATGTCCCTGAAATTAAAACACTTAACGATCTTCGCAAGTTACCCTTTACCTCAAAAGATGATTTATATTTAAGAAACGATGACTTTTTGTGTGTTAGCCGTAATAAGATCGTTGACTACATAACAACATCAGGAACGCTAGGTGATCCAGTTACTTTTGCCATGACCGATTCGGATCTTGAACGATTGGCTTATAATGAATGTAAATCATTTAAAGTATCTGACGGCAAACCAGAAGATATCTACCAGCTTATGGTTACGCTAGATCGTAGGTTTATGGCCGGATTAGCATATTTTCTTGGTATAAAAAAGCTTGGAGCAGGCATGGTTCGTGTTGGAAATGGGATGATAGAACTACAATGGGATACAATAAAACGCATTAAACCCAATGCTCTTGTAGCTGTTCCGTCATTTATTTTAAAGCTAATCGAGTATGCCGAAGCCAACGGAATAGATTATAAAAATTCGAGCATTAAAAAAGCCATTTGTATTGGCGAGGCATTACGTAATCCTGATTTTACACTTAATACCCTCGGACAACGAATAAAAGACAAATGGGATATTAAGTTATATTCAACCTATGCATCAACCGAAATGGGAGCTGCATTTGCTGACTGTAACTTTGAAAGAGGTGGTCATCATCATCCCGAGCTGTTAATTGTCGAATTTATTGACGAGAACAACAACCCTGTTCAGGAAGGTGAGGCAGGCGAACTGGTAATTACAACTCTGGGTGTTGAAGGAATGCCATTGGTACGATTTAAAACCGGCGATGTGGTTCAGCATTTTAATGGTAAATGCGAATGCAGTCGAAATACAGTGCGATTAGGACCCGTTATTGGTCGTAAAAAAGAAATGATTAAATACAAAGGAACCTCTCTTTATCCACCTGCGCTTTATGATATTTTGAATGAAATGGAGTTTGTCGAAAATTATGTGATTGAGGTTACTACCAATGCAATCGGGACTGATGATATTTTAATCCGTATTGCTACAAATGGGTTTAACAGACCAGCAGATTTCGAAAAGATAATAAAAGATCATTTTAGAGCAAAACTAAGAGTTGCCCCAACGATAAGTTTCGAAACCAGCGATCAGATAAACAAAATTAAGTTTAACGAGATAAAACGTAAACCCGTTGTGTTTATTGACAAAAGGAAGAAATAAGAAAATGCGCACAATAAATTAGTATTAAAGATATTTATTATTACATTATTATTCGTTTTAAAAAGATATTTACAATGAAAAAAGGAATCAATACATTGATTATATTATCTATATTAATTATCACCTTTAGTTGCGAAAATGATGAAACTATTTTACCTGTGGCTGACTTTACTGCTGATAAGACAACCATTACATTAGATCAATTAGTTAATTTTACTGATTTGTCATTAAATAATCCTACTAAATGGACATGGGGTTTTAGTGATAATACTTCAGGTTGGCACCAACAAAATCCATCACATAAATTCGATAAAATTGGAGTTTATACCATCTCATTAACTGTTGAAAATAATGATGGAACTGATCGTATAGAGAAAAAGAATTATATAACTGTAACACCAGAAGTCTCAATATTAACGGATACTAGAGATAATAAAACCTATAAAACTGTAAAAATTGGAGAACAGTGGTGGATGGCAGAAAATTTAAATTATGCTGCTGAAGAAAGTTATTATTATAATAATAACGAAAAAAATGCAGCTATTTTTGGAAGATTATATAATTGGCCAACAGCAAATGAAGTTTGTCCTGACGGATGGCATTTGCCTAGCTATGAAGAATATAATATACTTTTAGATTTCGCTAAGCCTAATCCTGAAAAGAAACTTATTGCGGTTTCAGATTTATGGGATGATATGCATAGCGAAATAACAAACAGTTATGAGTTTTCTGCATTACCCGGAGGTCAGAGTGTGCAGGGAACTAGCTACGATTATATAGGATTTAATGCAATGTTCTGGACAAGTAGTATAACTGAAGAATTTAATCCAATTTGCCATATTATGCAATGCTATTCTGGTTCTTCTTTCCATAGTGTTGCTTATCAAGGCAGAACAACATATTTTTCGGTACGATGCATTAAAGATTAATTGTTTGTTAAATTTAAATTAATTAAAACATTTACATCTTGTTATTGTAATCTTTAAAAAGTAATCTAAATCTACTACCAGATATTTATTTAAGGAAACTTATTTAGTTAAAAGGTTCATATTTTTGTCATAGATCATATTTAACAAATTTGGTGTATTGATATTTTTCATGCGTTTATGCATCTTATCGGAGTATGGTTAAGTGGAAAAGAAATATCTTAACTTCATTTATTTCCACACTTTTGGAAAGGCCAATTCTACCAGTTATCCGTAAACTATAATTTTCAAGATGATACATGGGATTTCATTATTATTCTTTTGGCCTACCTAAGAGATGCACTACTGGCTATTATTGGATACTTGATTATTAAAAGAGAAACTCTAAACCATCCCTTTATTACAGACCTGGTATTAGTTATCTTTATTTTTAGTTCGCTTACGATGTTAGCAATAATTACATTGCCTGTTTAATGAGTTACATGAATGATTTCAATACCATGAAAGTTTCATCCAATATATTTATTACTCATATAATTGGTATATCTGTAATTGCAGCAGTTTCGGTGATCAGCATTATTCCTTAAGGAAAAATAATCGAAAAAACGTATTAAGATTAATCTTTTTAAAGATATTGGAATATCTGAAAAATCTTAAATTAAATCTCTACAATCTAATGCTGGATCACTTCATAATTCTGTGGGATGGTAAAAAATTACGCATAAATTTTAGCTACTCTGTATAAAAAGAAAGAAGTATCGTTTACACCTCTTAATGATGATCTAAAAGCCTTAAGTTTAGCATTAAA
>JAVEZW010000018.1:0-27646 GCA_034002805.1 Bacteroidales bacterium
TCTACCTACATTACCGAATACAGAGTAGAAAAGGCCAAAACCGATTTACAATTTATTGAGGAGCGTTACCTCGAAAAGGAAAAGGAGTATCTCTACGCCCAAAAGGAACTTGCAGAGTTCCGCGATGCCAACCGCAATGTACAATCCGCTGCCGCCCGCACCGAGGAGGAACGCTTAAACAATAAGTACACCCTAGCCTTTAACGTGTACAATGGCCTAGCCCAACAGCTTGAGCAGGCAAAAATTAAGGTACAGGAGGAAACACCTGTTATTAAAATTCTTGAACCCGTAAAAGTCCCAGTAAAAAGGGATAAACCTAGAAGAAGTTTAATAATAATGGTATTTACATTCCTAGGCGGTTTTTTTGGAGTTTCTATTGTTATTTTAAAACCCTTTTTCAAAAGTTTTATAATTCAATTAAATAGTAGAAATAGTAATAGCTAATAATTTTGGTGTTTTTAGCTTGCAAATCTAAACCAACAATGAAGAATGCTTTAGTAACTGGTGCTGATGGATTTATTGGCTCACACCTAACAGAACTCCTGCTACAAAGCGGGTACTCAGTTCGAGCACTTGCCCAATATAATTCCTTTAATTACTGGGGTTGGCTTGAGGATATACCCCAAAACAAAAACCTAGAGGTTGTAACAGGTGATATTCGTGACCCCCATTTCTGCAAAGAGATTGTTAAAGATATTGATACTATTTTTCATCTTGCAGCCCTTATTGCTATACCCTACTCTTACGTAGCACCCGATTCCTATGTTGATACCAACGTAAAGGGAACGCTTAACATCTGCCAAGCGGCTAAAGAGGCGGGAGGTATTCGGGTTATCCACACCTCAACCTCGGAGGTATATGGAACCGCCCAGTACGTACCTATTGACGAGAACCACCCAAAGCAACCTCAATCGCCTTATAGCGCTAGCAAAATTGGGGCCGATATGATGGCTATGAGTTTCTATAATGCATTTGGTTTGCCAGTAACTATTGCCCGACCATTCAATACATATGGTCCGAGACAATCTGCAAGAGCAATAATACCAACAATTATTACTCAAATAGCCGCTGGAATTAAAGAAATTAAGCTAGGTGATTTAACTCCTACACGAGATTTTAATTATGTGAAGGATACTGCTCAGGGATTTCTGGCCCTAGCTAAATCTGACAAAACCATTGGCAAGGAGATAAACATATCCTCTAACTACGAAATTTCAATGGCAAATACGCTTAACCTTATAAAGAAATTTATGGGTAGCGACGTTATTTTTATTACTGATAATCAACGTATTCGACCTCATAATTCAGAAGTTTACAGATTGTGGGGTGAGAATAAACTAATAAAAGAACTAACCGACTGGCAACCCAAGTACAATATTGAGCAAGGATTAAGAGAAACTGTGGAGTGGTTCGTAAAGGCTGAGAATTTGAAGAAGTATAAGGCTAGGATATACAATATTTAATCAACAAATCACTCAAATTAACACATATTTTATTTTGAAAAAATTTAGTATTGTCGAACTACAAAAAAACACTCAGCGGTAACGACTGGAAGGGCAAAAATATATTAATCTGTGGAAAAAAGATTTCAAGAAATAACAAAGTTCATAAGAGAACTTTACAACAAACCCGAGGGTTTTATTCCTCTTCACGCACCTGTCTTTAGAGGTAACGAAAAGAAGTACCTAGAAGAATGTATCGAGACAACCTTTGTATCATCGGTAGGTAAATTTGTTGATAAATTTGAGGATGAAATAGCAAATTATACTGGAGTAAAAAAAGCTGTTAGCTGCGTAAATGGCACAAATGCATTACACCTAGCATTGCAATTGGTAGGAGTTGAGCGTAATACCGAGGTTATTACACAACCCCTAACATTTATTGCCACAGCAAACGCAATAAGTTACTGCGGAGCAGAACCCGTTTTTCTTGATGTTGATATGGACACTATGGGGCTCTCTCCCCAATCCTTAAAAAGTTGGCTAGAACGCAACATTAAAGTTAACCAGACATCCAATCAGCCAATCAACAAATCAACAAATCGCCCCATCTCCGCCTGCGTTCCCATGCATACCTTTGGCCACCCATGCCGTATTGATGAAATTGTTGAAATATGTAATGAGTATAGTATACCCGTTGTTGAGGATGCTGCAGAAAGCATAGGTTCACTTTACAAGGGCAAACATACTGGCACATTTGGAAAAATTGGTGTAATAAGTTTTAATGGGAACAAGGTAATAACCACAGGTGGAGGCGGGATGCTTCTTTTTAATGATGAAGAGATAGCAAAACGAGCCAAACACCTAACCACCCAGGCCAAAGTACCACACGCTTGGGAGTTTAATCACGATGCAATAGGCTACAACTATCGAATGCCAAACATAAATGCAGCATTGGGATTAGCACAATTGAAACAACTTCCTAAATTTCTACAATCTAAACGCAAAATCGCTGAAAAGTATAAGCAGTTCTTCTCATCGCCTAATCAAATTAACTTTGTTCCCGAACCTCCCAATTCCCAATCAAACTATTGGTTAAATTGCATTTTGCTAAACAGTAAAGAGGAACGCGATTCTTTCCTAAAATACTCAAACAAAAATGGCGTTATGACCCGCCCTGCATGGACACTCATGAATGAATTACCAATGTTTGCAGATTGTGAGTCGTATAGCATGAATAATGTTAAGTGGCTGTTTGAAAGACTAGTAAATTTGCCTAGTGGTGTTATTTAAAAAAAGTAAAAATGGATAATCATAAATTTGCTCATAGGGGAATAAATGTTGATATTTATCAACCAGTATCAATAATTAAACCTGAAACCATATACTTAAACAATCATATTATTATTAGCGAATTTGCATATATAAATGGAGGACTTGGGACTTATATTGGGAATCATGTTCATATCGCCGCTCAATCGTGTATTAGTGGGGGTGGATTTTGCATAATTGATGATTTTGCAGGATTAAGTGCTGGAGTAAAATTAATCACAGGATCAGCACAGTTTAATGGGGAAGGGCTGACCAGCCCGACACTTCCAAGAGAATACCAAGCTATAAAAAAATCATTTATCATTATAGAAAAGCATGTAGTATTAGCAACAAACGTTATTGTTCATCCAGGAATTACAATCAAAGAAGGCACAATAGTTGCGAGTGGTAGCATTGTAACAAAAGATACCGAACCATGGTCAATATACATGGGAACACCTGCAAAAAAAATAAAAAAAAGGGATTCAAAGCAAATAATCGAATTAGAGAATAAAGTATACAAGGATCAACATTTAACGCCTTCTGATTTTTCTGTTGTTATTAATAAAATTAAAAGAGAACTTTATGAAACAAATAGTTAGAAATGTAAAAATAATTGGTACTGGGTCTTATGTACCTGAGAAAATCATGACAAATAAAGATCTCGAAGCCATTATACCAACAAATGATAAATGGATTAAAGAGAATTTAGGCATACATGAAAGAAGAATTGCTGCTGATAATGAATCAACAAGCGACCTTGCTTCAAAAGCTGCAGTAAAAGCGATTGAAGATGCGAATTTATCTAAAGACGATATAGATTTAATAATTGTGGCTACGGCAACACCCGATCGTTTGGCTCCTTCTACTGCATCAATTGTACAGAATAAAATTCAAGCTTATAATGCAGTTGCATTTGATATAGCAGCAGTTTGTAGTGGATTCTTATATTCAATGTCTGTAGCATCTCAATTTATTGCATCAGGTGTTTATGATAATGTTCTAGTTATTGGAGCAGACACTTTTTCTCGAATTACAGATTGGACTAGAAGGGATGCCGTATTTTTTGGTGATGGTGCAGGTGCGGCAGTTATTTCCCATGGCAATGTCAATGAAGGGTTCCTCGCTTTTAGATTATACACAGATGGCAGAGGTAAATTTAATTTCACCGTACCAGCAGGAGGCTCCGAAATACCAGCTACAGAAGAAACAGTGAAAAAGGGATTACATACTTTTCAAATGAACGGTAAAGCAGTTTATGAAACTGGAATCATAGTTTTACCCAAGGCGATAAAACAGGTTCTAAGTGATACAGGATTAAAAATTGATGATATTGATTATCTAATACCCCATCAACCATCAATAAAAATATTGGAAAAAACAGCTGAAATAATAGGCTTACCTTGGGAAAGGGTAATGAAAAATATGGATAAGTATGCAAATACAAGTGGTGGTACGATTCCAATTTTACTGGATGAAACAAAGAGGAGTGGTAAACTAAAAAAGGGGAATATTATCCTTTTTGCTGCAGTTGGTTCAGGATGGACTTATGGTGCTTCAATTTTAAAATGGACATAAAAAATGATAATAATTTCAGGAGTATCAAGAGGGATTGGTAAATTTTTATACGATTGGTATATAGAAATGGAAGAGATTTGGGGTACTTATTATAATACTCAACCTACGAGTAATAATTCTAAAGGTAATTTGTTACAAGTTGATGTTTGTGATTATAGTTCAGTTGAAAAATTTTATCATAATATACCTTTAGATAAAAAAAAAATAACATTAATTAATTGTGCGGGAATTACAGACAATTCATTTGCACATAAATCAGATCCCAACTTATGGAAGAGAGTGATTGAAACAAATATTATTGGAACCTATCATATGACTAGAGTGGTTTTACCTATAATGAGAGAAAATAATTATGGACGAATAATTAATTTCTCGTCCGTTGTTGCTCAAAAAGGAACATCTGGCGTTAGTGCCTATGCCGCTTCAAAATCGGCATTGTGGGGTTTCGCTAAATCTTTAGCACAAGAAAATGGAAGTAAGGGAATTACAATTAACAATATAAACCTTGGCTATGCTAGTATAGGAATGGGCGTTGATAAAGTCCCTTTAAAATATCAAATAGCATTAAAAGAACAAATTCCCTCAAAAACATTTTGTGATCCTAGTGAAATTATCAAAACAGTTGATTATTTAAGAGAAAATAATTATTTAAATGGAGTATCAATTGATTTATCTGGAGGATTAGTTTAAAAACTTTCTAAGAATACAAATATGACAATACATTAATGAAAATACTGATTATTGCAGAATTAGGAATAAATCACAATGGTGATATCTATTTAGTTAAAAAAATGTAAGTTGCTGCTTCGAAAGCAGATGCAGTTTTTATTAAATTTCAAATACTAAATGAAAAACATTTTGATTATAGCTGTTCATCCTGATGATGAAACCCTTGGATGTGGAGGGACAATATTGAAACATAAGGCAAATGGGGATAAAGTAAGTTGGCTAATTTTAACAAAAGCACACCAAAAAATTACAGATATTCCTGATATTGTGGAAATACAATTAAAATATGTAGAAAAAGTAGCTAAAGCATATAATTTTGACGGATGGAAGCAATTATCATTTTTAGCAACAGAATTAGAACAATATCCCTTAGGTAAAATAATCAGTAGTATTTCAAATTATATTAGGGAAATAGTTCCTACAACAATATATTTTCATCACTTTGCTGATGTACATTCAGATCATAAAATAGCTTTTGATGCCATACAGAGTTGCACGAAAAATTTTAGATACCCTTTTATTGAAAAAATTTTGCTTTTTGAAACACTTAGCGAAACAGAATTTGCGCCAGCAATAAGAAACAACGCATTTGTTCCTAATGTATTCAACGATATTACGCCCTATCTTGAAAAGAAGTTGGAAATAATGAAGCTATTCACAACAGAACAAATGGAAGAACCATTTCCCAGAGCACTATCAACTATTAGGGCACTGGCCAGGTATCGTGGTAGCAGAATTGGAGCTGAATATGCAGAAGCTTTTACATTAATCTTTGAGAAACTATAATTTACAACTCTTTGAACAAAATAATTCTTTCAATCTTGAATTTCTTTAACAAAGGAAATTCAAGATCGGTCAGATTAAAAAAAAATATTGGGATTTCTTTTATAATTAAAGGATTATCAATACTATTAGGGCTAATCAAAGTCCCAATACTACTTTCTTATCTTGATTCTGAAAAATATGGAGTTTGGCTCACAATTGCTTCAATAATTATGTGGGTTCAGCACTTTGATCTTGGGTTAGGGCATGGTTTACGTAATAAGTTTGCAGAGTCCTTAGCAAAAAACGATACTCATAAAGCCATTGGTTTAGTAAGTACAGCATACTTTTCAATGGCAGGTTTAATGCTTGTACTCCTATTAATTCTTTTACCAATTGTTTCTATACTCAATTGGAATGAAATACTAAATGTTTCGACCATTTCGGGGGTTGAATTAAAAAAAACTGTAATAATAGTTCTTGTAATGTTCGTTATCAGATTTGTTTTTCAATTGATCACTGTAGTATTAAAGGCTGATCAACGACCAGCAATCTCTGATATGTTCCTACCAATTGCTAGTTTCGTATCTCTATTTTTAATTTTTATTGTAAAATTTTTTGTTAATGACTCCCTTTTCTGGGCAAGTACTATTATGGCTGTTCCCCCAGTGCTTGTTCTTATGATTGGAAATATTTATTTTTTCAAAAAGGACTACAAGACATATTCCCCATCAATAAGACATTATAAATCAGTTTACTTAAAGGATATTTATTCATTAGGACTTAAGTTTTTTGTTGCACAAGTTCTGTCTTTAATAATGTTTAGCTCATCTAATCTAATATTATCAAAAATAGTTAACCCTCAAGAAGTAACAATATATAATATAGCCAGAACCTACTTTAATCTTCCATTAACTTTTTTTATGATAATACTAACACCATACTGGTCAGCAATTACCGAGGCATTTGTAAAAAATGACTTTGAATGGATAAAAACTAATATGAATAAACTGAAAATAATAGCATTACTATTTACTCTAGGACTAATCCTAATGCTAATATTCTCAAAAATAGCATTTAAATTCTGGGTCGGTGATAAAGTATTGATTCCATTTTACTTATCAATTGCATTCACTATTTACAATATTATTGTGCTCTTCTTATCGCCCTATAATTTCTTCCTGAATGGAGTTGGAAAACTTGATTTAGGCCTAAGGGTTGCTATTTTTAAAATTACTGCATTCCTGCCTTTGGCAATCTTATTGGTCAATTTCTATGGTGCAATAGGTTTAGTCGTCACATTAGTTATAGTCAACTCGCTACCCAACCTAATTTTTAACACTCTTCAGTATAAAAAGATCATTAATAGAACGGCAAAAGGGATATGGAACAAATAAAAAAAACAAAAATTGTATGGATTTGCCATTTTTCTAACTCGAAAGTGAGGCATAAACTTCCATTATCCAATCTTATCATTCAAAATTTTTTTAGAAGAATTTTACATAAAAAAACATATATCATACATAAAGATTTTGCCCCATGGATCAACAATCTAATAAACGAATTTGAGAACTTTTACGATATTGAGCTACATATTATATCACCCCACAAAGGACTAAAAAGGTTTACCTCCGAATTTGAAATAAATGGTATTCACTACCATTTTTTCAAGGCAGAGTTACCTTTTTTTTTAAGAATTATTCAAGAAGTAATATTTAAATCGAAACCAAAGAAGTTTCTACTTAATCGATACTTTGGTAAAAGATTCATTAAATCTATTTCACCCGATCTGATAAATCTTATTGGAACAGAAAACCCATATTATTCTGCCATTTCATTAGATATTAAGAGTATTCCTATTTATGTTTCTCTACAAACAATTTTTAGTAATCCCGATAGAAAAATTCACAGTATTGATTATGATCAGATTCGTTGGGATACAGAATTAAAAATACTAAAAAAAGAGAAATATTTTGGTTGTATAGGAGGAATTCATGGAGACTTAGCTTTAAAACAGAATCCTCAAGCAATCTTATTAAAAAACTTCTTCCCAATCGAAAAACCAAAAAACATTAAAAAAGTTCCCAAAAAATATGATTTTGTGTTTTTTGCTTCTACCGTCTCTCCGAAAAAGGGTATAGAGGATGCACTAGAAGCTCTTTTTATAGTAAAACATATAAAACCTGATGTATCATTAAACATAGTGGGAAGGTGTCCACATGATTATCAACCTAAGCTTCTAAATCTAATTGAGGAAAAGAAACTATCAGAAAACATTATATTTAATGAATATTTCCCAATTCATTCGGATATGCATCAACATATTATGAAATCAAGATTCGCATTATTACCAGTAAAACTTGATGTTATTCCGGGAACAATAATTGAGGCAATGATGCTTGGAATACCTGTAGTAGCATATAAAACATCTGGAACTCCTTATCTCAATAAAGAAATCGAAACTGTCCTACTCGCAGATATTGGAGACATCAGAACTCTTTCTACTTTTATGCTTAGACTTTTAGAGTCAAAAGAGTTAGCAATAAGTTTAAGTTCAAACGCAAAAATGTTCGCTGAAAAAGAATTCGACAACAACATTTTAGCAAGGCGCATAGCATTGAACTACAAAGCAATTATTGATCATTACTATAATAATAAAGAAATTCCAAAGGAACTACTTTTAAATACTCAGGAATTTTAAATTTTAACTGGCATTTCACATCTTAGAATTTAAGTTAAAAATATATGAACAGTATTACTATTGATGCCATATTAAAATACTTAGGGGAAGACGTTATTATATCTTATGGTTTTACCGAAGGTATTATAATAAAATATCTTAAAGAACCAAAAGATGTTGATGGATATACTCTAGATTGGATATCAAGTAGACGAAATGACAAACAACATATTGCAGAAACATCAAAAGCCAAAGTAATAATTGTAGATGAAACTATAATATATTCAGATTTATTAAAACAAGCTAATAAAGTACTTCTTGTTGTTAAGAATCCCAAATTAGCCATTGCAAAAATCGGAAACCATTTCTTTATTGAAACACCACAACCTGGCATTCACAATTCATCAATAATTAACCCTAATGCCAATATTTCTAAAAGTGCTTATGTCGGCTCTAATGTAACTATTGGTAAATGCACTATTGGTAACAATGTTACTATTCATCCAGGAGTTATTTTATACGATAACGTAACCGTTGGCAATAATGTAATAATTCATGCAGGAGCAGTTATAGGAACTGATGGTTTAGGCTGTGAAAGAGAATCTGATGGAACTCTGGTTAAATTTCCTCATCTAGGTGGTGTTATTATTGAGGATGATGTAGAAATCGGTGCCAGCTGTCAAATTGCTAAAGGAGCCATCTCAAATACGATAATTGGTAAAGGGGCAAAGATCAATGTAGGGTGTTACATCGCCCATAACGTCAAAATTGGGAAAAATGTTTGGATCTCAGCACACGCAAAAATTGCAGGCTCTACATTAATTAAAGACAATTCTACAATTTTTATTGGAGCATCTATAAGGGAACATAGTGTTATTGGGGAGGGAGCTATAATTGGTATGGCTGCTGTGGTAACAAAGAATGTGCCTGCTGGTGAAACTTGGATTGGCAATCCCGCAAGAAAACTCGAAAAGAGATGAATGAAAAAGTAAAAACAATCTGCATTAATAAAAATGCCAGTCTATCTCTTGCCCTAAAGAAAATGGATGAGGTTCAGAGAAAAATACTTATCCTGATAGATGAGGATAATACTTTTTTCAGTTTAATTAGCATAGGCGACATTCAACGTTCTATTATAAATAATTTACCACTTACAACCTCTGTCTCTGATGTAGTTCGTAAGGATGTAACTGTTGCAAGTCCTACTGAAAACATTGATAGGGTTAAAGAACGAATGAAGATTCGTCACAATGAATTAATGCCAATCATTGATACAAATAATAGGATTATTGATGTAATCTTTTGGGAAGACTTATTTGAGGATAAAATTAAAAAGGAAAATATCAACCTGCCTGTAGTTATAATGGCTGGAGGTCAGGGATCACGTTTAAAACCACTTACAAATATCTTGCCTAAACCTTTAATCCCAATAAAAGACAAAACAATTATTGAGGATATTATGGATCGTTTTGTTGAATATGGATGTAATCGATTCTACGTTTCAGTTAATTTTAAAGCGGATCTAATTCGTTACTACTTTGATTCCCTTAAAACAAACACTTATGACATACATTTTTTTCAGGAGGATACGCCTTTGGGTACTGGGGGTAGTTTAAGCCTTCTTAAAGGAAAACTTAACCAGACCTTTTTTGTAAGTAATTGCGATATTATTATTGATCAGGACTACAATGAAATAATTAATTACCACTATAAAAACAAGAACGAAATAACAATAGTAGCTGCCATAAAAAATTACCAACTCCCCTATGGTTCATTATCAACAGTAGAAGATGGATTACTTGACACAATAGAAGAGAAACCTGAATACACTTTTAAAATTAACACGGGTTTCTACATACTAGAACCTCATCTTTTAAATGAAATTCCGGACGATACATTTTATCATATAACAAATTTGATAGAAAAGTTGAGATACGAAAATCGTAGAGTTGGTGTTTTCCCTGTTAATACAGGATCTTGGATTGACATTGGTAACTGGAAAGAATACTTAGGTCAAATTAATACAATAAATGATTAAGAATAAAGAGTTAGAGATTAACTTCTATCTCTCAAAAGATATCATCTTTACTTTAATTGCATTTATTGCAATCCTATTCCACACATTTCCACTCATTAAAGGGTATATTATGCTTCCGCAATTAACAGTAATGTTTCTTGTAAGCATATTTTCAATAATTCTTTATCCATACTCATTTGTAAATAGTTCTACAGTAATATATATAATTTCAATTATTACAATAGTTTTTCTAATTCTTTTCAAAGATTCATTTGATTTAGGCTGGTTTCTAACCTTCTTAACTTACTGGTTATTTGTTGTTTCAATCTCTAACATATATCTTTACACAAATAATTTCGAGTTTTTTTATAAACTTGCATTAACAGTTCTCTTCATCACCATTTTTACCTCAATTATTACACTACCTCATCTTTTTAGTAATCCTTTTGCAGTTCGTGACCTAATTATGAGCGGTAACGCAGGGGACTCAGAATCTGTTAGGACTGGACAAAGATTAGGTATGATTAGTTATGGTCTACTGCATTCAATCCCAACTCTCTTCCCAGTACTGATTTACTTTATTAAGAAAAGTGAGGCGTATATTCACAAACTATACTGGGGAATCTTACTCGCTATTCTGTACTATTTAACAATAAAAGCTGGGTTTGCAACTGTAATTATTCTTTCAACTTTTATAATCATTCCCTCGTTTTTAATATCATCTAACAAAAAGAAAAATATTTTTCTTTTTGTTATTATAACACTGCTGCTGCTTCCAATACTTAATTTAGACTTGGTTTATAATGGATTGGACTTTATTAAGCCTTATTTTGCAAATTCTATTATGTATAAGAAAATTGATGACATTCAGACAACATTGATGATTGGGAAGGCTGGACATGTGGCACTTAGGGGTTCACTTTACTTAAACTCGTGGGAATCCTTCTTAAGTGAGCCTCTATTTGGTTCTTCTAAATTCAATAGTGCAGGTGGTCATGCTTTTTTATTAGATTTTTTAGCATGGTTTGGCCTAATTGGCACTCTACCTATAGTAATTTTCTTTTCGCTTCACTTGAAGAGAATTATTCAAATACTTAAAGACGATCAGAAAATTTACTTCTTTTTGGCTCTAATTCCTTTTATTATTCTTAGCTTCACTAAAGCAACTCCTTTCTACGAACAAATTCTATTTGTTTTTATAGTAATTCCGGGATTACTAGTCAAACCCATTAAGAAAGGCGTTATTAATAAACCAAATTTCACATAATTACATCTCCTATGTTTACTAACAAAACAATTCTAATTACTGGTGGCACTGGATCCTTTGGCAATGCTGTTCTGAATAGATTAATTAAATCTAGTTTTAAAGAAATAAGAATTTTTAGTCGAGATGAGAAGAAACAGGATGATATGCGACATAGAATTCAAAGCCCAAAAGTAAAATTTTATATTGGCGATGTGAGGGATAAAAGATCAGTTGATGGTGCTATGAATGGCGTTGACTTTGTTTTCCATGCTGCCGCTCTTAAACAGGTGCCCTCATGTGAATTCTTTCCTATGCAAGCTGTTTATACAAACATAATTGGCACAGAGAATGTACTTGATTCCGCAATACAAAATCAAGTTCAAAATGTTGTTGTTTTAAGTACTGATAAGGCAGCATATCCAATTAATGCTATGGGCATTAGCAAAGCAATGATGGAGAAAGTTGCAATAGCAAAAGGACGTCAGCTTGGCAATGAGGCAAAAACAAAGATCTGTTGCACTCGTTATGGCAACGTTATGGCAAGCAGAGGATCTGTTATCCCCTTGTGGGTTAATCAGATACAAAATGGAGGAACAATTACTATAACAGATCCAAATATGACCCGCTTTATGATGACGCTTGATGATGCGGTTGACTTGGTTCTATACGCATTTGAGAATGGACAGAATGGTGATTTGTTTGTTCAAAAAGCCCCTGCGGCTACATTAAATACCTTAGCGCAAGCACTTGAGATAGTATTAAACTCAAAAACAGATATTAAGATCATAGGAACGCGTCATGGAGAAAAACTTTACGAAACATTAGTTACGCGTGAAGAGATGGCAAGGTCAATTGATATGGGCAACTATTATAGAATCCCCTGTGATGCAAGAGACCTAAATTATGATCAGTATTTTAGCCTGGGGCAAGAAAAGATTTCAAAATTTGAAGATTATCATTCACACAACACAAAACAGCTGAATGTTGAAGAAATGATAGCTTTGCTTCATAAACTAGACCTACTAAACGCCGACAACTTATGAAAAAAATTCTAATTCTAGGAGCAACTGGTTTAGCTGGGCACACTATCTCTTTGTACTTCAAAGAAAAAGGTTACGATGTTATTGGATTTGCCCCAGAATCCTCATCTTATATTAAATTTATTAAAGGAGATGCTCTTAACACAGAGCATCTCAGAGAGGTTCTCCTTAAAGAAGACTGGGATGTAGTGATTAACTGCATTGGTGTGCTAAACCAAAATGCTGATAACAATAAATCTCTTGCTGTATACTTGAATAGTTTTTTACCCCATTTAGTTGCTGATGTACTAAAGGATAAGAATTCAAAACTAATCCATATGAGTACAGATTGTGTTTTTGCAGGTAATACTGGTCCTTACTATGAAAATAGTTTTAAGGATGGACCGACCTTCTATGATCGAACTAAAGCATTAGGAGAAATCATCGATAATAAGAATTTAACCTTTAGAAATTCAATAGTAGGCCCTGATATTAATCCGAATGGGATTGGTTTATTCAATTGGTTTATGAAACAAAATAAGAGCGTTAAAGGCTTTTCAGAAGCGATTTGGACGGGCGTAACAACTCTAACCCTAGCAAAGGCAATGGAGCAAGCAATTAATACAAATCTTTGTGGTTTATATAACTTAGTAAATAATAAGAGTATATCGAAATATGACCTATTACATCTTTTCAATCGCTATTTTCGTGAAGATTCAATAAAAATTGAAGAGGATAGTAGTATACAGGTTGATAAAACGTTGGTAAACACTAGAGACGATTTTGATTTTATTGTACCATCATATGAGCAAATGATTTCCGAGATGAAAGATTGGGTTGATTCTCATCCAGAGTTATATCCACATTACAGATAAAAGACAAAAATGAACAAACTAAAATTAATGACGGTCGTTGGTACACGACCAGAAATAATAAAACTTTCAGAAGTTATAAAGAAATGTGATCTTTACTTTGAGCATATTCTAGTACATACTGGTCAAAACTATGATTATTCGCTCAATGAAGTATTTTTTGAAAACCTTGGGTTGAGAGCACCTAACCATTTCCTTGAAGTGGCTGGGAAAAATTTAGGCGAAACAATTGGACATATAATATCTCGATCGTATAGTTTAATGATCGAGGTAAGCCCAGATGCAGTGTTAATTTTAGGGGATACGAACTCAGCACTCTCCGCTATTAGCGCTAAAAGACTAAAAATACCGATTTTTCATATGGAGGCGGGTAATCGTTGCTTCGACGAAAACCTACCAGAAGAAATTAATCGTAGAATTGTTGATCATATCTCGGACATTAACCTACCTTACACAGAGCATGCAAGGCGATACTTGTTCGCTGAAGGGATTAAGAAAGAACAAATATTTGTTACTGGCTCACCTATGCCTGAGGTAATTAAGGCTAATATTTCGAAAATAAATAGTAGTAGTATTCTCAACACACTAGAAATCGAAAGCAATAAATATATACTTCTCTCAGCTCATCGCGAAGAAAATATTGATAATGAAAAAAACTTCTTTGAATTAATGAATTCTATAAATGAAATGGCTAAAGTGTATGATATGCCTATTATTTATAGCGTTCACCCTCGTAGCAGAAATATTATTGATAGAAGAGGTTTTAAATTTCACAAACTGGTTAAAGAACTAACACCATTTGGTTTCTCTGATTATATTATGTTACAAAAAAATGCTTTATGCGTAGTTTCAGATAGCGGAACACTTGCAGAGGAATCGTCTATATTAGGATTCCCTGGCGTTTCAATTCGAACTTCGACAGAAAGACCAGAAGCTATTGATAAAGGAGGGTTCATTATTGGTTCTATTTCAGCAAAATCTTTAATTCAGGCAGTTAACTTAGCTGTTGGCATGCACAACAATAATGAAAATACATCACAAGTAATTGACTATCAAGACACCAATACATCTATTAAGATTGTAAAAATAATACAAAGTTATGTTGATATAATCAACAGAAGAGTTTGGAACAAAGAGTAATTAGATACAAAATGATTAGTAATAATAAAGAATCCAAGGTAGTAATTATCTCCTCTTCATTTATTGCAGGTAATGCTATAACGGGGTTAAATTTATTTAGTAAATGGAATAAAAAAAATCTATACTGTGCAACTATGTCAAAGTTATCGTTTGAACATATTGATAGCTTTGAATCTATGTATTTTTTGGGGGATAAAGAGAGGTACTCAATATTGCCTTTCAACAGTTTACTCCCAATCGCAAAAAGCTGCATAATAAGTGAACCACAAACAGAATCCCATCTTCCTAAACTTAAGAAGAAAAATAAAATTAGAGCAATTTATAACATCATAGTAAATCCATTATTATCTTTTTTTGGCTTTTATGATCGTAGATTTAAATATAAAGTTTCTGATGATTTTAAGAATTGGGTTAATACCATAAAACCCGATTACTTTTATTCACATATTGGCTCATATGGTTTAGCGGAATTTGCAATTGAAGTTCAAAAAGAATTCCCTGATATTAAGTTTATCACACATTGCTACGATGATTGGTCAAATAGGAATAATAATAGCATTAATCTATTTAAAAGAATAAGGGACTATAAATCAAACCTTTTACTAAATCAAATAATAAAAAAATCATATCTGTGCTTTGCAACTTCAGAATTGATGGCTAAAGAGTTTCAAAAAAGGTATAATAGAGAATTTCAATGTTTTTATAACCCTGCTAGAATTAACTATAGCTATAATCACAAAATTTCAGTTCAGAGCCATCACACCATAACCTATATAGGCAAAATTGCTAATCATAATAGAGATGCTATTGCTGATATGATAAAGGCAATAGATATTATTAATAAAAAAAGTGAAAATAGAATCTTATTCAATATTTACTCTCCAAATTATGAAAAGGACTTCACGGTTTCCTTTCCTAAGACTAACTCAACAGTATATCACAACCCTCTACCTCATAATAAAATAGTTGAAGTTTTATCAAAAAGTTCTTTTTTATTCCTCCCAATAACCATTTCAAAAAACAATATCTCTTTTACTCGTTATTCGTTCTCAACAAAAATCTCAGAGTACTGTGCATCAAGGGTTCCCATATTATACTATGGACCACATAATATTGCAATGGCAAAGATTTTAATAGATAATGATAGTGCATTTTATTTATCTGAAAGGAATCTTAATAAACTTATTGTTTTATTAATTAACACAATAACAAATTACATCGAGATAGAGAAAAAAGTTCAAAATGCTTTTAATTTAGTAAAAAGGGTGTTAGATATCGATATAGTTTCAAAAAAGTTTTACAGTACATTAAACTAAGAAAAGAAGAAAACACATAAGAGATGACTGCAATTAGGGTATTAAATTTGAATGTATCAAATTTTCGAAATGGAGGCAGGTCAAAGATCGTCTATCAATGGGGAATGCACTTGAATCAAGATAAAGTAATTTATGATTTCTTTGCACCATCCAAAAAATTTGAAGGTTTGATTGATGATTATTTGGTAAACATTGAAAAAAAAGGTGGTGTTTTTTATAGTATATTGGATTCTAAAATAAAAAGTGATAATATAATACTTCGACAATTTTCTTACTTTATTACTATAAGAAATATATTAAAAGAAAATAATTACAAGATTGTTCATATTCATAGTAGTCAAGGGTTTGAAGCATTAAAAGGTGTAGTTATTTGTAAAATTTGCAGAGTCCCAGTTATTATAGTTCATTCTCATAACGCTGGAATGAATAAAGGTTCATTTTATTACCTAAGAAGGCCTTTGCATAGCATCTCTAAATTTTTTCTCAATAGATTTAAGATTAAACAGTTCGCATGTTCATCCACTGCATCTAAATGGATCTTCGGTCACGGAAATGCTCTTGTAATCAAAAATGGTTTAGATTTAACAAAGTTTAGTTACAATCAACTAACCAGAGATCAATTTAGAAAAAGGCATAATATTGATAATTTCTTTGTTATAGGTTGTATTGGAAGATTCCATTATCAAAAAAACCATACCTTTTTACTTGATATCTTTTCCGAAGTCATTAAAATAAGAAAAGGTTGTCGACTTTTACTCGTTGGAGAAGGTGAGTTAGAATATAGCATAAAGAAAAAAGTTGAGAAATTGAAATTGGAGAAATATGTTATATTTTTAGGACATACCAATAATATTCCAGAGGCACTTTTAGGAATGGATGCCTTTGTTCTAACTTCCAGATATGAAGGCTTAGGAATTGTAAATTTAGAAGCCCAAGCGTCAGGTTTGCCAACAATTCTATCAGACAAAATACCACACGAAGTTAAATGTACTGAATTAGTTGAGTTTATTTCCTTAAGTGCCCCCCCCTTAATTTGGGCAAAAAGAATCCTCTCTTATGCGACTGGTTTTAATAGAGGAGATAGAGTTCAAGAGGTATCTTCTGCTGGATACAATCTAAGAATTGTAGCTCAAGAATTGGAAGATTTATACACAGATTACGTTAATCAGATTTACTAGAGCACATTTGTATTCGCACAATTATTTATTAATAGTCAGAACATTATGAAAAGAACTAGAGATTTTTTTAAACAGATCGATTTACCATCCGGGGACGACTATAGTCTTCCAACCTCCACAAAAAGGTTTTCAGATGGTGCTCAGTATCGTTTCGAGGTACCTGGTATTCAGGGGCCAGGAGCTATGAAGGCCTTACTTGATGAAGTAGAAACACTTAATATCAATATCCATAGAGTAACACAGACAAAAGGTATTATGTTACTCTCAGATAACGATATTATTGAGATGGTATCGTTAGCAAATGATGCTGAGGTGGATCTTGTTCTAGCTATTGGTCCTAGGGCAACATACGATACTAGTCCATCAATGCTAACAGCAGAGGGACAAAGAATGGGCCTTCGTCTTAGAGGGCAGGAACAGGTTGTGAGGGCTATTGAGGATGTGAAACGAGCTGCTGCCTTAGGCTGTAAATCATTCTTGTTATATGATGAAGGTTTATTATGGATATTAGATCAAATGCGAAAGCTTGGAGAACTTTCATCAAGTCTTAAGTTCAAAATCTCTGCCCACTGTGGGCATGGTAATCCCTGCTCTGCCAAATTATTGGAGAATCTAGGTGCAAACTCTATTAACCCGGTAAGGGACCTGCAACTACCTATGCTATCATCGTTGCGAGCAGCTATTAATATTCCCATCGACTTACATACCGAGAATCCAGCCTCATCAGGTGGGTTTATCCGCCATTACGAGGTTCCTGAAATGATAAGGTTATGCGCTCCATTGTACTTAAAAACGGGAGGATCTGTGGCTAAAACACATGGTTGGGATACAACGGTAGCTGAGGCCAAACAGCGTGCCAAGCAAGTTAGTCTAGTTAAGAGGGTAATCGACAGCTATTATCCTGAAGCCATCTGTTCACAAAAAGGATCAATATCATTGTAGAACAAAGTGTTTTTATATAGCCTAAATAACTTTCAAAATGAGACACCATCAGTATAATAAAAATTTCAAATTCGTAATAGATCCATTACAGTTTGATAAGAACACCGAAAAAGAGTTATTGCAATACTGCCTTGGTGCTACTCTTTATATGCCAGGGACCAAGGAGATTTCCCCTAAAATACTGAATGGAGAAATGAATGAGATAACTTCAATTGTTATGTGTTTCGAAGACGCCATTCGCGAGGAGGACCTTACAAATGCAGAGCTCAATGTATTTTCACATTTGGATATCATAGCAGATGCCATAGATAGCAAAACGATTGAACACAAGGACAACCCTTTAACTTTCCTGAGGGTTAGAAATCCAGAACAGTTTAAAAGCTTTGCAAAAAGGTTAACAAAGAAGCAAGCGAGTGTGTTGTCCGGTTTTGTATTTCCAAAGTTTTACAGCAATAATGCCAATGAGTATCTCCAACTACTTGAGCAACTCAATAAAGAATTGGATACAGTACTTTACGGTATGCCAATTCTTGAAGGAAAAGCAATTGCTTTTCAGGAAACTCGAATTAACGAATTACTTAGCTTAAAAGAGATCCTTAAGCCATACCACAAGTATATACTAAACATAAGGGTAGGAGGAACTGATTTTTCAGCACTTTTCGGCGTAAGGCGTGGTATCAACTATTCGATTTATGATATCCTGACAGTAAGAGATTGTTTGTCTGATATTTTAAATTTTTTCAATCGAACTGAAGACGATTTCTTGGTCTCGGCACCTGTTTGGGAGTACTTCCTAGCTCATAAAATGGATGACCTAAATAAACTTATTAAGGACGATATTCATCGCTCCCTAATGATTAGAAATCCAATATTAAACGAGGCAATAGACGGCCTACTAAGGGAGGTAATTCTAGACAAAGCAAATGGTTTTGTAGGAAAAACCATAATTCACCCATCTCATGCACGATTTGTAAATGCAATGCAGGCTGTAACTAAAGAGGAATATGATGATGCTATGCAAATTCTCGAAAACAAAGGAGGCGTTATAAAAAGTGCAAAATCGAATAAGATGAACGAGATGAACCCTCATCGGAGCTGGGCAAAAAAAATTGCTTTAAGGGCTAGTGCTTATGGTGTCGTTGAAAACGAAAAATCATTTCTTGAGTTGGTTGCAGGATAAGCCAAAGAAATAATAGACACCTAAGTTTTATTTAGTACAATGAATACATCAAGTGAGTCGATAACAGACAGGTTTATTGATGATTTATACAACTTATCACAAGAAGAATTCCCTGATAGAGTAGTCGCTCAAGCAAAAAAATGTCTAATTGACTATACTGGCGTTACATTAGCTGGGAGCATACTTTTAAAGGAAAAGGTAGATGAACTCCTACTAAATTTTAAGTCATCAAACGAAGGAGTAAGGTTAATCGGTTTAAACAGGAGAGCAAACCTCCATACTGCTGTACTTATCAATGGTATTCTTGCCCATGCAGCCGATTTTGATGATGGCATTCGCTTTGGGATGATGCATCCAGGATCACCAATAATTTCCACCTTACTCCCACTCGCTGAACAACAAAAACTTAATGGAGTTGATTTATTAAGAGGAATCATTATTGGCTACGAGGCAGCCATTAGAGTTGCTCGTACAATACAACCTTCACATAAGGAACTTGGTTTTCATGCAACAGGAACTTGTGGTACTATTGGTGCAGCATTAGGTTCCGCGGCAATGTTAAAGCTGAGTCGGTCACATTTTAAGAATGCACTATCTGCTGCTGCCACAAGCGCTTCTGGTATTCTAAAAATGATTGACGATGGATCAGATATGAAACCATATAATGCGGGACAGGCAGCAGTATCTGGCCTTCAATCTTTATTTTTATCAGTTGCAGGATTCAATGGCCCTGATGAGGTGTTATCTGGAGAAAGAGGGTTCTTAACTATGATGTCAAAAAGCTATAATGAGGACAAGTTAATACGTGAGAAAAACAATTCTTATTGTATTGAAAAAATTTATATGAAACCCTATGCAGCATGTAGGCATAGTCATTCTGCTATTGAGGCAGCATTGAAATTAAGATCCGAGTTCAGCATAAAACCAAAAGAAGTTGAAGAAATCAAAATTGACACCTACCATTGGGCTGTTGGAGGCCATGACCATACAATCATAAAGGGTGTTACTTCTGCTAAAATGAGTACACCCTTTAGCGTTGCAGTTGCATTATATAAGGGCAAAGCCAATATTCAAGAATTTATGCCTGTTCAACTTTCTAATCCAGATATATTAGAATTAACAAAGAAGATTAAACTTGTAATTGATGACGAATTAACCAAACTTGTACCAGATAAAAGAGCGGCCATCGTAAAGATAATTACAAAAGATCAACAACGATTTACTAAACGAGTTGACTATCCAAAAGGAGAGCCTGAGAATCCGATTACTTTAGATGAAATAAAAGAGAAATTAGTATCTCTATCAACTTTTGCTGGAAAATCCCCAAAGGAAGCCGATGAGATTACGAATTGCATATTGAATATCGAGGGTCGCTTAGACGATTTATACTATTTCCTTTAATCTTAAACCAAGGGTCGTAAATGAAAATCAGCACAACAAAACTTGAACAACTTTCTCACAATATTCTTAAAGCATGTAATGTGCCTCATGATGATGCTCAGATTATTGTAAACTCAATCCTTTATGCACATACAAGGGGGAAAGGGACGCATGGTGTTGGCAGGATGCCAATATATGTAAGAAAAATTAATGAAGGGTTAATGTCCTCTGAAACAAAGTTATCAATAGTGAAGGACTCCCCAGTAGTTAGCGTATATGATGCAAACCATGGATTTGGACAAGTTGCCGCATATAGAGGGATGGAGTATGCTTTGGATAAAGCGAATAAATATGGGGTTGGAGTAGTAGGCATAAAGAATAGTAACAGTTTTGGTACTGCTGGTTTCATCCTTGAACTAGCCTCCGAGCGACAAATGATTGGATTATTGTTTTCCAATGCTTCTCCTGCCATTGCTCCTTCAGGAGGCAATAAGCCCCTGTTCGGCACAAATCCTATTGGGTATGTCTTCCCAAACCGGAAGGGCGAACCTCCAATCGTGCTTGATATGGCAACCTCAGTAGCCGCAAGAAGTAAAATTAGAATGGCGGCAGCAAATGGAGAAACTATTCCATTTGGGTGGGCATTGGACTCTAATGGAAAACCTACCACCGACCCCATTGAAGCGCTTAAAGGTTCTATGCTTGCTATTGGGGATCATAAGGGCTATGGGCTTTCGCTTGCGGTTGATATTCTTGCGGGTCTTTTAACAGGTGCTGCTTTTGGGGGTGATGTGAAACCTCTTAACCACAAAGACAGCCTCTCCAACTATGGACATTTAATCATAGCATTGAATATTGGCTTCTTTATGAGTATTAATGATTACTACGAGAAGATAGATTACTTGATTAGGAATACTAAAGCATGTGGCGAACTAGGAAGTGTTTTTCTACCAGGGGAGCAGTCATTTAACAAGGCGAAAAACTCATCGAATGAAATCACTCTGTCTACAAAGCAAGTTGAGGATATAAACAAGTTGTTAGGTTCATTACAGATTAATGAAAAACTTTAAGTTAACGAAATATATTTGAAATGCCATCATCTATTATTGACTCTAATTACTTTCGAGACATGTTCGGAACGGAAGCAATGCGATCCGTTTTCTCTGATGAATCAAGAATCCAAGCATGGATAGATACTGAGATTGCCCTAGCCAAAGCTCAAGTTCAAACAGGGGTTATTCCAAATGGTGTTGATGAGAACATAGCGAAAGTAGCATTTCTATATAATTTTGACATTGTTGCTATGAAGGAGGATTTCGATAGGGTTGGCTTTCCAATCCTTCCTTTCGTAAAGCAACTAACAAAATTATGCGATGCCGAGACAGCAAAATGGGTTCACTACGGAGCAACCACGCAGGACATTCTTGACACAGGTATGGTTCTTCAGATAAGGAAAGGCCTTGAAATTATTGAAGATGAAATTGGTAGTATTCTTTCTGCACTAGCATCATTGGCAAAAAAGCATCGTGCTACCGTTATGGCAGGTAGAACATTCCAACAGCTAGCTGCTCCAATTACTTTTGGTTATAAGGCTGCTATCTGGCTCGATGAGATGCTGAGGCATCGTGAACGGCTTTATCAGATTAAGGAAAGAATTCTTGTTGGTCAATGCGCCGGTGCTGTAGGCACTTTTGCCACATTAGGTAACAAAGCATTAGCTGTTCAGACAGTTATGATGGAGCATTTAAAACTAGATACACCGAAAATTACCTGGCATACATCTCGTGATAGGTGGAGTGAACTGATCTCTTTCCATGCATTATTGGGATCAACCTTGGCAAAGATTGCAAATGAAGTAGCAGTCCTCATGCGTTCTGAGATTGGTGAGCTTAGCGAACCTTTCGAGACAGGACGCGGAGCGAGCACAACCCTTCCTCAGAAACGAAATCCTATATCATGCGAACCTATCATAGCAAATGCTCATCGGCTAAGAGAAATGGCTTCTTCGCAAATGATTGCCATGATTCAAGAACATGAGCGGGGGGTTGGACAAATGCATATTGAGTGGATGGTGACTCCTGATTCATTTATTCTCCTGTCAGGTTCACTTCACCATACTAAGTTTATTCTGGAAAATCTTTGGGTTGATACAAATAATATGCGTAAAAACCTTGATATTGGTGGTGGCCTCCTAATGTCAGAGTCAGTAATGATGGGACTTGCTCCAAAGGTGGGTAAAAGCAATGCGCACCATTTAGTTTATGCAGCAGCAGGAAGGGCTATGGATAATGGGACTACCCTTCGGGAGGAGTTAGTAAATGACAACGAGATTTGTAAAAATCTTACAGTACAAGAGATTGATGCTTTAATTGACCCCTCGAATTACGTCGGCTCTGCTGGTGAAATGGTAGATGCAGTACTCAAGTTGGTGTAATTTCTTATTAATATGACAAAAAGATGGAAAGTAAGACCCCAAAATTCAACTTGGGGTGACTGGGGCGAAAACGATCAACTTGGACGTTTAAACTTAATTACTCCAGACAAAGTGCTTCAAGGAGTTCGAGAAGTAAAAGAGGGTAAAACATTCTGCTTAAGTCTTCCTCTTGATTACCCTGGGGGGCAAGTAATCAATAAGGTTCGCTTTCCACCCGTTCTGAAACCAGTTATCCGAAATAATGCTGAATATTTTAACTACGACTGGCAACAAGATAATCCAAATCATACTGATTTAGCATCAGATGATTATGTTGTCCTGTATAACCAGTATTCAACCCAATGGGATAGCCTTGCTCACAGAGGAGCTAAGTTTGATATAAATGGTGACGGGAACCTAGTTCCCGTTTATTATAATGGATATAGGGCAGGCGAAGATGTTTCTATAAACCAAAATCAGGAAACAAAGGCTCTGGAACTCGGTATTGAAAATATGGCGTTTCATGGAGTACAAGGCAGAGGCGTTTTAGTTGATTTGCATACAACTTTTGGCGATTACCCCAGAAAAGAGGTAGGTTACGACGATCTTATGCGAATTATGGAAAAGGATAATGTTACAGTTGAGCAGGGCGATATTTTATGCCTATGGACAGGTCTTGACCAGATGATAATGAGTATGAAAGGTAAACCAAGTGATTCAATAAATCACTCTTGCGCTGTTCTTAACGGGTTCGATTCTAAACTTCTTGACTGGATTGTAGATAGTGGTGTTGCTGCAATAGCTTCAGACAATCTTGCAGTTGAAGCTATTGGCAAGGAAATAACCAATGGATGGAGTACAAACCTTCCCTTACATGAGTTATGCCTATTCCGTTTAGGTGTTCATCTTGGTGAACTTTGGTATCTAGCTGAACTGGCACATTGGTTAAAAACTAATAATAGATCGCGATTTCTTCTTACTGCTCCTCCATTAAGATTAACCGGCGCAGTAGGTTCACCAGCAACCCCCATCGCGACAGTATAACACCCTAATTTCATAACGCTTTACCCTAAAGCAGCTTAAGTACGTATTATGTATAGATATTTTTTTAAAAGACTCTTTGATATTATTATCTCGGGTTTGTCTTTGATCATTCTATCACCTCTTTTTCTTATTATGATTTTGATCCTCCTAAAAGTAAATAAACATGCTGGAGCATTCTTCCTTCATACGCGAATTGGGAAAGGTAACCAACAATTTTCTGTTATCAAGTTTAAATCGATGACGGATGAGAAGGACGAGAATGGGAAATTACTCCCAAATGAACAAAGAATAACAAGTTTCGGTAAGATGATACGTAAGCTATCTATAGACGAATTGCCTCAACTTATTAATGTGTTTAAAGGAGATATGTCACTTATTGGGCCGCGCCCCTTGCCAGTTAGATATATGGAACTATATAGTAGCGAGCAGCTAAGAAGACATCATGTAAGGCCAGGAATTACTGGGTGGGCTCAAGTAAATGGTAGAAATGAGATAACCTGGATAAGGAAATTCGAGTTAGATGTTTGGTATGTCGACAACATATCAGTATGTCTAGATTTTAGGATCATATTACTTACGATAGTAAAAATCATTAAAGGTTCAGGCATTAATGCCTCCTCTGATAAAGTAGGGGGTAACAGCTTTAATGGAAGCAATTAACCCCTTGTACTCTATTAATATTTTAACAATTTCGATTTACAATGCAAAATAACAAAAAAATTGCCCTTGTACTTAGTGGAATAAATCCTCATATTGAATTAATAAGACAATTACAAGAAAGAGGATACTATGTAATTCTAATTGACTTTGCAGAAAATCCCCCTGCAAAAAAATATGCAGATGAACACATAAAGGAAAGTTTACTGGATAAGGAAATAGTACTTAAGATTGCTAAAAAGAGAAATGCCTCTTTAGTTATTAGTGTGGCTGCTGAAAGAGCGAATGCAGTTTCTTGTTACGTTCTTGAAAAAATGGGATTGTATTGCCCGTATTCTTATGATACAGCGATGAAAATCTCAGAGAAATCAACCATGAAACAAATTATGAGTGACAACAATATATTAACTGCAAATTTTAATATTATTAATTCTTTGGAGAGCATTCAGGATATTCCCCTTGAGTTCCCTATTGTTATCAAGCCCCTTGATGGTTATGGCTCAAAAGGGGTAAGAAAAATATGTAGTGTTGATGAACTAAATATTACGGTTGAAAAAGCACTTTCCATTTCAAAAAGCAAAAATGTACTTCTTGAGGAATATATTTCTGGAAGAGAAATGAGTGTAGATTGTTTTATCGACGAAAATAAATCTCATATACTACTTATTCGTGAAAAACAAAATATTATTCAAAATGATGATGAACTTCAATCCTTTGGATCCATATCTCCTGCTGATGTATCCAAGAAATTGCTCAGCAACATTCAACAAATTGCAAATCAAATCAGAGATGCTTTTAAACTAAGAAATACACCCTTACTGATTCAGATTATAGCCAAAGAAGACAAAGCTTTTGTTTTAGAATTTTCACCTAGATTAGGCGGTGGCCTATGCTTTAGAACCGTGAAATTACACACTGACTTTGATTATGTATCTTCATGCATAAATTCTTTTCTTGGTATTAAACAGGAAATTTCTATAAATAGAAAGGAGATTTATTATTCAATTCATAACATATACTCCAAAAAAGGAAAATTTAGTAGGATTGTAGGTGTTGAAGATCTTATAAGTATGGGAATCATTAAAGAGATATATATAAATAAAGCAGTAGGTGTTGAAGTTGGCAATGATTTTTCCAGTTCAAGTAGAGTAGGTCAATTTATAGTTGAGGGTAAAAGTCGTAATGAAATATATGATAAAATAAAAACGACGTTTGAAAATCTCGAAGTTTATGACACTAATAACATTGCAATTCTATTAAAGGATTTTTATTTAAAAAATGGAGTGTAACATTTTTCTTAAAGATTTATTTTCAAGACCCAAACTATTAATAGCCCACTTTTAGCCCACTTTTTTATGTCAACATCAAAACTCTACCTCTCCTCCTCCCACATGGGCGGCGCAGAGCAAAAATATGTAAACGAAGCATTTGACACCAACTGGGTGGCACACTTTGATTCCATTGTAGATGATTTTTGAAAATATTTAAGTACAAAATCACTCTATTTCTATTTTTCCCTATATTTGTATAAAAAAGGGAATGAACTTCAATAATTTCAAGGCTCAATTTTTTCCATTAGTATGCTTTAGTACCCACCAAATATACGCTTTGTACCCTGCTTTTAATAAGAACAACCTAACCAATTGGACAGAAAAAGGGTATATCATAAAGTTAAAAAACGGCCTATATACATTCCCTGAGTACAAGCAGGAATCGTTTTATTACATGTACTTTGCCAATAGAATGTATAAACCATCGTATATAAGCACGCATTCCGCTCTCGCTTTTTATGGTTTAATCCCCGAGGCCGTCATCCAAATCACCAGCGTATCCAGCCTGAAAACGGCACAGTTCGAAAACAACTTCGGAACTTATATCTACCAGAACATCCAACCTACCCTAATGTTTGGGTATGAGGCAAAGCCTTACGATAAGGGTTTATATATGCTTATGGCACAGCCAGAAAAGGCTCTGCTCGATCTTCTTTACCTTAACCCTTACTATATAACCCAGCAAGATTTTCAAGCCTTACGAATTGATGAGGAACTTTTGGAAGAACTAATTAGCATTGAACGGTTTCAAAACTACGCAACAAAATTCAATAACAAACGATTAAAAAACATTGTTGATGGCATTTCAAAAAGCATAAACAATGATAAATAAAGAACAGATATTTTCATTTTACCCTCCGTACCTCAGGGAGAATCCTGCGCATCGAAAATACCTGATTAAGGAGTATATTCTACTTTTAATACTTGACTACCTTTCTACATCAAAATACATTCAAAAAATTGCATTTATAGGTGGCACCAATCTCCGTTTGGTAAAGGGAATTGATCGTTTTTCTGAAGATTTGGATTTCGACTGCAAAAACCTATCGCTTGATGAGTTTATTACATTGACCGATTCCGTCCTTCTATTCTTACAACGATTCGGAATTAGTGCAGTAATTAAAGATAAGAATCAAACGAATCTATCGGCCTATAGGCGAAATATTTACTTCCCCGAGTTTCTATTCGACCTAAATCTTTCTGGACATAGAGAGGAACGCTTTCTAATAAAGATTGAAGCGGAGGATCAGAATTACCAGTACGATTCAAAACTTGCCACTATACAGGCCTGTGGATTTTTCTTTGGTATCCCTGTACCACCCGATGAGGTTCTTTGTGCTATGAAGATATCGGCACTTCTCAACCGTTCAAAAGGCAGAGACTTTTACGATGTTATATTTCTCCTTGGGCAA
>JAVEZW010000019.1:0-25586 GCA_034002805.1 Bacteroidales bacterium
GTTTGATTTGCAGGAATCTCGATTAGTTTTGTAATTACCGGAAGATCCGGATTACCGGCATTATAAGTCTTCATTAAACCGTCGCCGACAATCTCAATATAAGATCCATCTTTTGTAGGTTTTGTTATAGCAGTTAAATCAAAAATAGATTCTTTGATACTAAATTTTGTTGGCGAATTTGCTTCGACAACTGTAGGTTTTTGATTACCAATCTTTTCCGACACGATTATTTTTGTCGTTTTTTGAGAAAAAACCTGGGAAATACTTATAAAAACTAATAAAGCAAGAATTAAAGCCTTTTTCATAATAAAAAATGGTTAAAAAATTAGAGCCCGCAATATATTAAAGTTTATACGAAAAATATGAATAATTGTTCACTTATTTTTATCGATAAACAATAAAGTTTATGTATTTATTTTTCCGATCTTCGATTCTATTGATCTGACCTTCTGTTCTAATCGATTCGATTTGCCTTTACGGATGTCAAAATTAGCAGAAGTATAAACCCGCTCTGAGTATGGTTCTAAAACGTTATAAGCATTCTGTATTATCTGTAATGCCTCAGCAAGTGTTTCTGTTTCAACTATTGTTCCCATGGCTGTTAACTTATAATCAAATCCCTGGTTTTTAATCATTAAAACAATTTTACTAACAAATTCGCTTACGCTATCTCCTTTATCAGTAGGAAACATAGCAAATTCAAGTAATACCGACATAGTTTATTTTCTTTTTGTTAAATCAATGCTAATCTCCACATCCCAGTTTGAGCGTATCTTAACTGGTTTTTCGTAATAAATAACCTCTTCGGGTTGTAAATGGTTTAGGTAATTTCCTGTATCCCATGTTCCATTGTTATTCTTGTCAAAAACTAGTTTGATCGTAAAATCTTTTGGCGGCAGATAACTAAATTCTACTATCTGATCTTTATTTATTATCTTTTCAACAACAATATTTTCTTCTCCTTTTTTACCAGGTAAAAGCAATTGCACTAATAAATCTGCATCAGTTTTAAGGCCCGAAATGTTTGCAAGTAACTTGCCATAATAATCGAGTTTTTGCGTTTTAAACTCAATAATTACCGTGTCATTCTGGATACCATAAATGTCGCTGAATGCACCTGGGTAAGCTTCGAATCTATAATTAGTATTTTCTGCATACATATTGGTAACGGTAAACTCACGTAAACTGTTTGTTCCCTGTTTTATTGTAACAGGAACCTCCGTTTCAATAGAATCGGCAATGGTGTATAAAAACAATTGAGTAGTATCAATCTTTTCAACAGGAGTTTTACTCTTAATTCGAATATTAGTATTTAAATCAAATGTTGATTTGTTTTTTAAATTGAAGGTAAGTGGTAGACTTTTTGACTCTTCTTCTTTATCCGCATTTTTATCGTCTTTCTTTGTTTTTGTAGGTTCAATAAATTTCATTTTTAACGTATCAGTTGCCCAGCCAATTATTTTTAGCGAATCAGGTTTTTGATAAGTAATGGTAGTTAAAAGCTCCGTTTTGTTATAATCTATTGTATCTGTAAGCCAGAAAATAAAAGTATCCCGGTTTGCATTAATCTCTTTTAAATATCGTGCTTTGGGATTGTCTAATAAACTAAAAACGATACTGTCTTTTACAGGTTTATTAAAAATATATTCAAGTTTAAATCTTTCATCGCGCTTGTTGTTTTTTAAATATTGTGTTTCGTAGTCCTCTGTAAATAATAAGAGTGTGTATTTATTAACAGGGAACTCAAGCTTTGAATAGGTTATTATGGTATCGATAATTTTTACAGCAGTTGTTTTTTGTACAATATCTTTATTTTTAGACTGCTGGTCAATTGCAGGATCAGTTTTTTTAAATATTGTATCTGTTTTTGTAACCGTTTCGAGCTTAAAACTTATCAGCGAATCGGTAAATCCAATTGGTTCGCTATTTATATCAAATAAATAATTGTTGTTTCCGTCTTTTAGGGCGAAGATTTTGAACGAAGTATTTCGAATATTATTTATTCTGAAAAATCCATTTTTATCTGTTTTTGAGATGTATTCGGGAATTTGTTTATACGGAACAGAATCAGAAACTTCGGAATACAGCATTACATAAACATCTTCGACTGGTAAAAGATCGGCAGAGTTTAAAACAGTGCCTTCTATCGATAGCGAATCAATAAAACCACCTGTGGATAAAACATATTGAAAGTTTTTATACGGATTACCTTCGTTAAAATCCTGTAATGCTTCGCCAAAATAAATATTATAGGTAGAAGAATCCTTTAGTTCTGACTCAAACCTGATAACAAGCGATTTACCTTTAACACGCACCATTGGTTTTTCTTCTAACGGAGGCGAAATAATAAGACTTTTATTTACATCTTTAAGCTGAATAAACTCATCAAACGTAACAACCACCTCTTTTGATTTAAAATTAGTAGCATAATTTTCGGGCTCGCTCGATTTTATCTGTGGTGGAGTAACATCTTTCGGACCACCGGTTGGTGTAACAATTTTGGCACAACTGAGCGCAATAAAAACAAGAGCAGCAAATAGCAGATATGGTTGTTTCGTTCGTAACATTAAAATCAATTTTAAAAGTGCAAGGTACAAACTTATAAAGTTTATTTAAAATTTGTTGAATATCATTACTAAAATAGATGCGTTTATTTTTAAATGCTTTAACTTTTTATAACATTTTGATTAGGCAAAATTAAACACTACCCAAAGAAAATGTTTTACATTTGTAATTAACTAAAAAAACGATTCATGATTTTAAACTATGTAACCTGGAACGTTGATCCCGAAATAGTTGGATTTTGGGGATTAAGCATTCGATATTATGGTGTTTTATTCGCAGCATCATTCTTTTTTGGATATATTATTATGCAAAAGATGTTTAAAAAAGAAGGTTTAACGGTTGAGCTTCTCGATAACCTGACAATATATATGGCTTTAGGAACTATTATCGGAGCCCGGTTAGGTCATTGTTTGTTTTATCAACCTGAGTATTACCTGCGAAACCCAATTGAAATACTGTTTATATGGCATGGCGGTCTTGCCAGTCATGGCGCAGCAATCGGTATTCTTATTGCATTATATATGTTCTCAAAAAAGAACAAGAAACCGTATCTATGGATTCTTGATCGAATTGTTATTGTGGTAGCATTAGCCGGATTTTTTATTCGCATGGGAAACTTAATGAACTCCGAAATTTATGGTATAGAAACAAATCTGCCATGGGGCTTTATTTTTGTTCAAGATGGACAAACCGTTCCAAAACATCCTACACAAATATATGAAGCATTATCCTACCTCATTATTTTTATTGTGCTTTATATGATTTACAATAAGAAAGGTAAAGAGTTAAAACAAGGATTGATATTTGGAATTTTCCTCATTACACTATTTTCTGTTCGTTTCTTTATCGAATTTATTAAAGAGGTACAAGTTGATTTTGAGTCAACCATGTCTTTAAATATGGGTCAATGGTTAAGTATTCCCTTTGTTTTGGTGGGTGTTTATCTTATATATAGGAGCTTTCAGCCCAAAACACAAATAAAATAACGATAACGCGCCTGATGGCGCGTTTTTTTATCAAATGATTTTCAAAGTTCAATCGAAAGAATTTTTAAAAAATAATCCTTAAATTTAGAATTCGTTTTTTGAGGAAATTATACTTAAAAATTATCCGATGATAAACCAGATTATTAATTTTAGTATTAGAAATAAGCTGATTGTTATCTTGTTTACTTTAACCATTGCAGCTTTTGGAATATTTGCAGTACTAAAAATTCCTGTGGGAGCAGTTCCCGATATCACAAACAACCAGGTTCAGGTAATTACAGTTTCAAGTAATTTATCAACACAAGATGTTGAGCAGTTTATTACCTATCCTGTTGAACTCGAAATGGCAAATCTTCCTGGTGTAAAAGAAATAAGATCTATATCGAAATTCGGCTTGTCGGTAGTTACTATTGTTTTTGAGGATAAGTTAGGAACGTATTTACCTCGTCAGTTAATTGCCGAAAAAATTAAAAATGCATCAGCGAATATACCCGATGGTTTTGGAACACCCGAAATGGGTCCTATTACTACTGGTCTTGGTGAAATCTATCAGTATATTCTCGATACCAAACCTGGTTATGAAAGCCGCTATTCACCTATGGAGCTCAGAACCATTCAGGACTGGATCGTAAAACGACAATTGTCTGGTATTCCTGGTGTTGTTGAAGTAAATACCTGGGGTGGTTTTTTAAAGCAGTATGAAATAGCCATTGATCCTGATAAATTAAAGAGTTATCATATTACGTTGCTAAATGTTTTCGATGCGTTGGTTGGTAATAATAGTATTGCTGGTGGAGCCTATATCGAAAAGCAGGATAAAAGTTATTTTATCAGAGGTGATGGAATGGTAAAATCCATTGATGATCTGGAACTTATTGTAATAAAAAACAACAATGGAGTTCCATTATTACTAAAAGATTTAGCTGAAGTTCGTTTTGGTCATGCCAACAGGTTTGGTGCTATAACTGCAAATGGTGAAGGTGAGAAAGTTTTAGGTCAGATCATGATGCTAAAAGATGCAAACTCCAAACAGGTTATTAATGATGTAAAAAAAAGAGTTGAAGAGGTTCAAAAAAGTTTACCCGAAGGGGTTTACATAAATCCAATTATCGAACGAAGTGAGTTGATTTCGAAAACATCATTTACGGTAGTCGAAAACCTTGTTCTTGGTTGTATTATCGTAATGCTGATTGTAGTTCTGCTGCTTGGTAATTTACGATCAGCAATGGTTATTGCATCAATAATTCCATTGGCTTTGCTGTTTACTATTTCGATGATGTATATTTTTGGTATCGATGCAAACTTAATGAGTTTAGGGGCTCTCGATTTCGGAATCATCATTGACGGAGCAGTAATTATTGTCGAATTTATTGCTATTAAGCTTACCCTGAATAAAGATGATCTGGAGAATTCTGCAGGCGAGCAGCGTCAATCTCTCATGGATAAGCTTACTTTCGATGGTGCTTCGAAAATGATTAACTCCGCTATTTTTGGTCAGATAATAATCTTGGTTGTACTTATTCCGATTTTAACATTGAGCGGCGTTGAGGGTAAAATGTTTCGTCCTATGGCTTTGTCATTTAGTTTTGCAATAATCGGTGCAATGATTCTGGGTTTAACATGGTTACCCGTTGCCTCAAGTTTGTTTCTTAAACCTGAGAAAGAACATAAAAAGGGAATTTCGGCCCGGATTATGAATTTGGTGTATAAATCATACGATCCTGTAATGAGATGGTCCTATGATCATAAAAAATTAGTACTCGGATTATCCTTTGCCTCTCTCGTTTTTACCGTTTTTTTATTTCTTAGGATGGGAGGTGAGTTTGTTCCAACACTCGACGAAGGCGATTTTGTTATACAGCCGGTACTAAAAACCGGTACATCACTTTCAAAAACGGTTGAGTTAACTACTCAGATGGAAAATATACTGAAAGATAATTTCCCTGAAGTAGATCAGATTGTTTGTCGCATTGGAGCTGCCGAAGTACCTACAGATCCTATGTCGATGGAAGAGATAGACATGATTATCAAGCTAAAACCAAAGAAAAAATGGGTTAACGCAAAAACTAAAGAGGAGTTAGCCGATAAGTTTAAAGAAGCATTAATGGTTCTGCCCGGCATTGATTATGAGTTTACTCAGCCTATCGAAATGCGTTTTAATGAGTTAATTACGGGTGTTCGTGCCGATATTGCTGTAAAGATTTTTGGCGAAGATCTCGAATACCTCAATCAAAAAGCCATTGAAATAAAAAAAATAATTGAAAAAGTACCTGGTGCAGCAGATGTTATCCTTGAAAAAACAGCCGGTTTACCGCAGATAAGTGTTAAATATAACCGCGACAAAATATCATTTTATGGATTAACTGTCGAGGAGCTAAATACTCAACTTACCATGGCTTTTGGTGGGGCTAATGCGGGAGTAATTTTTGAAGGTGAAAAAAGGTTCGACCTTGTGGTAAGATTTAAGGATTCATATCGCAATGATATTGAGAATATTAGAATGATGAATATTGGCTTGCCAAATGGAAATCAGATTCCTTTGACCGAAGTCGCAGAGATTAACTTTAATTCAGGACCAGCGAAGATTTCGCGCGAGAATACACACCGAAGGGTTGTTGTAAGCGTTAATGTACGTAACCGCGATCTCGAATCAGTGATTACTGATGTTCAGCATGAGATCGAAACACACGTGAAGCTCGAACCCGGAACTTATATTAGCTATGGAGGTCAGTTTGAAAACCTGAAAAATGCAACAAACAGACTCAAAATTGCTGTTCCTGTATCGTTATTGCTGATATTCATTTTTCTTCATTTTGCCTTTAAATCTATCAAAGATGCTATCTTGATATTTACAGCTGTTCCGTTATCAACTGTTGGAGGTGTTTTTCTTCTATGGATAAGAGGAATGCCTTTCAGTGTTTCTGCAGGTATTGGGTTTATTGCTCTTTTTGGTGTTGCTGTGCTTAACGGAATTGTTCTTATAGAGCATTTAAAGGATCTTAAAGAAAAAGGGATGACCGATATGCGTGAGCTTATATTTAAAGCCACACACGAGCGATTACGACCTGTTCTGCTAACTGCAGCAGCTGCAGCATTAGGGTTTTTACCTATGGCCATATCAACATCATCGGGAGCTGAGGTTCAAAGACCATTGGCTACAGTAGTTATCGGCGGTTTAATAACCTCAACTTTGCTTACCATGATTGCTTTGCCTTTGTTATTTAAGGTCTTTTATTCAGGAATAAATATGCGTTTTTCAAGAATAATGCGAATAATAAAAATTGTGTTGATCGGTTTTTTTATAAGTAATGCGACTGCACTTTACGCCCAGGAGCAATTAAGCGAACCTCAGAAATTAAGCATGCAGCAGGCTATTGAAAATGCGATTAAAAACAATGCTGTAGTTCAGAATGCCCGGCTATCGATAAAAGAAGCCAGAGTTGGAAAGCAAGCGGCATTAAACTTTGATCCTACTGAATTTGTTTATCAAAAAGGACAGATGAATTCAAAATTAATAGATCAATCCTTTGAGATAAATCAGAATTTTGGGTCGATACTTACTCATTTTCAGTCGGGCAAACTTGTTGCAGGACAGATTAAATTTGCCGAAACCGAATATGTAATTACTGAAAATCAAATCAAAGCAGAGGTTAAAATAGCTTACCAGTACTGGCTTTATCTTATAAATTATTATAAAATTAAGTACGAGCAGGCCAATATGTTTAAAGAGTTTGAACGTGTATCGCAGGCTAAGTATGCTTATGGCGAATCAAATCTGCTTGAGAAAGTAATTGCCGAAACCGAGTATTCAGCAATAAAAAACGAGCTTCTTAAGGCTAAAGAAGAGCTTTTTTTAGCCGAAAATCAACTTAAAAAACTCATGCAAACCGAAGGTGATTTTATTCCCGACAACGACACCTTATTGATATACCAGCTTGCAGCTGGAGGTGATTCGCTTGGGCGATTTTCGAGTCAATTATGGATTAAGTATTATCAAAACATCTACGAAATAGAAAAATCGAAGCATAACCTGGAACGGTCAAAATATTTTCCGGAGATCTCGGCCGGATATTTTAATCAGGAGATTGATAATGAGCCCGGGTTTAGCGGTTGGAGTGTTGGAATATCGGTGCCGTTATGGTTTCTGCCACAAAATGCTTCTGTACAAAAGGCCCGTATTGAAAAAGAAAAAGCTGAAAACATGCTGAATTATCAAATGTTTGCAATTGATAAAGAAATTGAAAACCTGGTTATTCAGCTCGATCAACTTCAGAATGATTTAATATATTATCACGAAAATGCTTTGCATAATGCCGAAGTGTTAATTCAAACTTCTAAAGCTCAGTTCGAAAAAGAACAAATTGAATATGTTGAGTTTTTGCAGGGAATAAAAGCAGCTCAGGAAATTAAAATGGGCTATTTATTTACATTATATAATTACAATAAAAAGGCCATTGAGCTCGAACTTTATACTAAATAAAATCAATTTATGAAAAAGGTAATATTTTATATAACAGCCATTATTTTTATTTGGGCATGTAAACCCGAAAAAGAAGAAGCTACAATAGAGAATCAAAATGCTGAAAATATTATTCAGCTTAGCCCCGAACAAATTATAGCAGCTGGAATAAAGACAGCTAGAATAGAGAAAAAAGTAATCTCGCAACAACTTGAATGTTCTGGATTTATGCAGGTTTCGCCAAATAATAAAGCAATCGTATCGCCTTTATTAAATGGATTTGTAAAAGAGATATTTGTAAAGGAAGGCGATTATGTAAAAGCAGGATCACCTGTTGTTTCAGTTACTCATCCGGATTTTATAAATCTACAGCAACAATATCTTGAAAGTAAGAGCCAGGTTGAATTGTACGAAAAAGAATTTAAACGACAGGGTGAGTTAACGGTTGAAAATGCTGCCTCGATAAAAGTTATGGAAAAAGCCCAGGCCGATTACTGGATTGCTCAGGCAGCTTATAAATCAACAAAAGCACAACTTGAGGTTTTGGGAATTAATACTGAAAAACTTACCACCGAAAATTTTATAAAAGCAGTTACGATTTCAGCTCCAATTTCGGGTTATATAAGTGATTTTATGGTAAATAAGGGACAATTTCTCGAACCAGCTGATTTTGTGTGTGAGGTTTTAAACTCCAATACCTTGCAGGTTGTTTTAAATATTTTTGAAAAAGATATTCCTCTTTTAAAAACAGGTCAGTCGGTTACATTTTATCGGGTGCATGATACGAACAAAATATATGATACTAAAATACAGGTGCTAGGAACAACAATTAATGCAGAGGATAGAACAATAAAAGCAATTTGTAGTTTTGAAAATTCCAATAGTGATTTGCATCCGGGTATGTTTATAAAAGCCAAAGTAAAAATAAATGAACACGAAACTCTTTGTGCACCCCAATCGGCAGTTATTAGTCAAAATGGCAGATCAATAGTTTTTATTAAAAAGGCTGATGGTTTTTTAGAAAGAGAGGTAAAAACAGGAGCCATTCAGGATGGGTTTGTCGAAATAATAAATCCCGCAGAGGAATTGATTAATTCAGATATTGTTATCGAAGGATCTTATTTTCTGATTTCAGATTCGGAGTAAAAGATGAAGAATACTAATTTTCAGTTAGCCTCGTTTAATAAATAAGCAAAACGTTTTTAACAAATCGAAAATAAAAACTAATTTTGCAATCCAATAAGTGTACTTAATTATTTAAAAATCATGGAAGATCAAAACAAAAATCAAAATCCAACCAAATCAAAAAGCGGATTAATTTTCTTATTATTCTTACTTTTAATATTACTTGGTGTTGTAACGTGGTTATATGTTAATCAGCGAAATACAACCGAAGAAATTCAAACCGTTTTAACCGCTGAAAAAGACTCATTACAAACCCATTTGGAGCAGTTAAAAGCCGAATATGATGAGTTAATGACTGATAACGACTCAATTAACAACCAGTTAATTCAGGAAAAGAAAAAAATCGACAAATTAATTGCCGAACTTAAAACAACAAAAGCAACAAACTTTGCAAAAATTAAACAACTCGAAGCCGAGCTTGGTACTTTGCGCGAAGTTGCTCAGAGTTATGTTCGACAAATTGATTCGTTAAATACCATGAATCAGGAGTTGGTTGCCGAAAACATAAAAGTTAAAAACGAAATTACTGTTGCTCAAACTACCAATAAAGAGTTAGAAGAAAAAAATAAAGATCTAACCGGAAAAGTAGAGTATGCAAGCGTTTTACGTACTGAAAATTTACAGGCTACACCTATAAATAAAAGAGGTAAAGAAAATAACAAAATCAATAAAATAGAAAAGATAAAAATTGATTTTACTATAAAAGAAAATGTATTGGCTAAACAGGGCGAAAGAGATATTTTTGTTCGTATTGCCGGACCTGATGATTATATTTTAGCTAAATCAGAAGAAGATCTTTTCGAATTTGAAGGTAAGCAGATTGTTTTTTCAGCAAAACGACCAGTTGATTTTGTTGGTAAAGACCTTGATGTAACTATTTTTTGGGATAATAATGGTGCATTAATACCTGGAAAATACGAAGTATATATTTTTGGCGATGGCGCTCAAATAGGTACAACTACTTTTGATATTCAGGAGTCGGGTTGGTTTTAACCAAATGTAAAAAGAGTTTTAAGGAGCCCTAAAGGCTCCTTTTTTTGTTAAATAGGATAGGGGAATTGCGTCAAAGTTAATCTTATGGTTGTAGAGCAATTTTGGCAGAGCAGGAAGATGTAGGTTTTACCCGGGTTAGTAATGCTAATCCCCTAAAATTAAACCGTCATGTTTATTCGCAATACCCGGTTGGTTTAGAGATCCTGCTCTGCTTTTCTAATATTCCGAATCAAAATAAAAACTCCCACCGAAGCGGGAGTATAGGTTTAGCACCTTCGGCATATAGCCTTATTGTGATAAGATGTAATGATCAAAAGTACATTTTTATATCTATAAATCAAATTTTTATTAAAAATTTCTTAACTTGTTGTTCTGTTATAACCCATTAACATTAAACAACATGACAAAAATATTAGGCCTCGACCTTGGTACCAACAGTATTGGATGGGCTGTGGTAGAAAATGAAGATATTGAGAAATTTAAATTGCTTGAAAAGGGCGTACATATATTTCAAGAAGGAGTAAAAATTGAAAAAGGAATAGAAGGATCAAAAGCAGAAGAAAGAACCAAGTATAGAAGTGCGCGTCGTTTAAAGTTTAGACGTAAATTAAGGAAAATAAATACGCTTCGAGTATTATCGAAATACAACTTTTGTCCTTCCCTATCTGATGAAGAATTAAATACCTGGCGATTCAAAAAAATTTATCCAAGTAATGAAAAATTTAGATTGTGGTATTTAACAGATGACAGCCTAAATAAGAATCCATACTTCTTTAGAAATTTGGTTGCTTCTGAAAGACTAGATTTAGCAATAAATGAAAACAGAGAAAAAATTGGAAGAGCATTTTATCACTTAGCACAAAGACGAGGATTCTTAAGTAACAGACTTGAAAGTACAAAGGAAAGTGATGGTGAAATAAAAAAAGCAATTGCTGAATTAACAGAGAAAAAAGGAAGTAAAACAATTGGACAATATTTCAATGAAAAATATATTAATGGAGAGAAAATACGAGATCAATATACACATCGTGAAGCACATTATTTAGAAGAATTTAACAGAATTTGCGAAGTACAGCAATTAAACCCAGAATTGATTAATGAATTAAAAAAAGCAATATTTTATCAACGTCCTTTAAAATCCCAAAAAGGACTTATTGGAAAATGCCCTTTTGAAAACAATAAACCAAGGTGTAATGTTTCTCACCCTTTGTTTGAAGAATATAGGATGTTATGTTTTATTAATAACATTAAAATAAAAACTCCTGATGATGATAAACTGAGGTTTTTAAATGATGAGGAAAGGAATAAAATAAAACCTCTTTTTTATAGAAAAAGTAAAGACTATTTTGATTTTGATGATATAGCAAAACAACTTGCTCCAAAGAATCAATACAAGTTTTATAAATCGGTTAATATTTACCCCGAAGATTATCTTTTTAATTTTTCAATGAAGACCACAGTGAGTGGATGTCCTATATCAGCTCGATTTGAAAGCGTTTTTGGTGATAATTGGAATGAATTAAAGATTGAGTATTACCGAGAAAAAGATGGAAAAAAGTCAACTATAGATATAAATGATGTATGGCATGTTCTGTTTACCTATGATAATGAAGATAAGCTAATTCATTTTGCTAAAAACAGATTAGGTTTTGATGAGGAGAAACTTAAAGAATTCCAAAGAATACATTTAAAAAATGAATACGGTTCTTTAAGCTTAAAAGCCATTAAAAAGATTTTACCATACTTAAGAAAAGGATTGATTTATTCACATGCTGTCTTTCTTGCAAATATGGAGAAAGCTGTTCCAGATGAAATTTGGAGAATAGATGAAAATAAGGAAATTATTCAGAAAGAAATATTTGAAATAATACAAACCCAGAATAATGAAAAAAGGATTGTTGATACAGTTAACGGACTTATTAAAAATTGCAGAAAGAATAATTGGTTTTTGAGCGATGAATCTGAGAATCATTTCAAGAAAGATATTCATGCCAGCATTATCTCGGTATTTGGTAAAAGTATTTGGGGCAATATTGAAAATGAAAAACAACAAAAAATCTTAGAAGAAACGTTTAGCCTGTTTAAAAAACAAATCAGTAAGAATTTAGGGAAAGGTGAATTTCTTCAAATAGAGACTATTGACGAAAGGGTTAAGGAATTTTTAACGGATCATTTCGAAATCAACAATGGAAGTCTGGAAAACCTTTATCATCCTTCTGCTATAGAAATTTTTAAACAACCGAAACGTGAGGAAGACGGAAAAAGATATCTTGGGAGCCCAATGGTTTCGAGTGTCAGAAATCCAATGGCAATGAGAGCACTTCATCAATTACGAAAGCTTATTAATGAGTTATTAAAACAAGATGTTATTGATGAAAACACAAAAATAAATATTGAAATGTCTCGTGATTTGAAGAATGCAAATGAACGCAAAGCACTTCAAAGCTGGCAACGTGATAGAGAGAATTTGCATAAGGAATATTCCATGAGAATACAAGAACATTTTAGTAAAGCAGGAATTAATAGAGAGCCATCGGAAACAGATATTTTAAAATACCAGCTATGGGAAGAGCAGGATCATAAATGTATTTATACAGGAAATAATATAGGTATTTCTGATTTTCTGGGTAACAATCCGTCTTTTGATATTGAACATACTATCCCCCTTAGCTTTTCTTTTGATAATTCACAACAAAATAAAACATTATGTCAAAATAGGTTTAATAGGGAAATAAAACGAAATAAAATTCCTTTTGAATTGGCTAATCATAATGAAATTTTATCAAGAATTGATAAATGGAAAGAAAAGTATGAAGAACTAAACAAGCAAATTGAAATACAGGTTAAAAGATCAAAAGCTGCAGCAACAAAAGAAAGTAAGGATAGTGCCATCCAACGCAGACATAAACTTGCCGCTGAAAGAGATTATTGGAAGGGGAAATATGAACGATTTACAATGGAAGAGGTTTCATCAGGATTTAAAAACAGCCAGATTGTTGATATTGGAATAATAACAAAGTATGCAAGAATATATTTAAACACGTTGTTTGATAAAGTTTATACAGTGAAGGGCAATACGGTTGCTGATTTTAGAAAAATTTGGGGTTTGCAGGATGAATATGCTAAAAAAGCAAGAACAAACCACGTACACCATTGCATTGATGCCATTACTATTGCGTGCATGACAAAGGAAAATTATGAAGCACTGGCTAAATTCTACCATGACTCAGAAGAAATGTTTATAGCAAGAATAGATAAAAAACCCCATGTAGAAAAACCTTGGCCGACCTTTACTGAAGATGTGAAAGAAATTGAAAAGGAAATATTTATTTCACATTACACTCCAGACAATTTGCCAGTGCAAAGTAAAAAGAAACTTCGAAAAAGAGGTAAAATACAGAAGAACGAAAAAGGAGATGTGATTTATCAAAAGGGAGATACTGTAAGGGGTAGCTTGCATAAAGAAACATTTTATGGTGCCATAAAAAGGGAAACAACCAATAAAGAGGGTGAAAAAGAAGAGAAAATATTTTTTGTTGTGCGACAACCGATTGATTCTTTAAGTGCAAATGATATAAATAATATAGTTGATGAAGTAGTGAGGGAGAAGGTTCGGAAAGCAATTGAAGAGAAAGGATTAAAACAGGCGCTGAGCGAGCCAATCTGGATGAACGAAGAAAAGAAAATACCTATAAAAAAAGTACGTTGTTATACTCCTTCTGTAACAAATCCAATACATTTGAAAAAGCATCGAGACATTTCTACTCACGAGCACAAAAAAAGCTATCATGTGACCAATGATGGAAATTATTTAATGGCCATTTATGAGGGAAAAGATGCAAAAGGAAAAACCAAAAGAGATTTCGAAATCATAAATAACCTTCAGGCTGGTGGTATTTTAAAGCAGTCAGTCAAAAGTGTTCTGAAAGCTCAAGGGATAATTTGCCATGAAGAAATGTTTCCTAATATTAAAGAAAACGGGAAAAGTATTTTGAGATTAAAGTATGTTTTAAAAACCGGGTTATTATTAATGTTTTGGATAAATAGCCCTGAAGAGATTTGGGATTTGGAAAAGGATCAAAAATATAAAAGGCTGTTTAAAATTACACAGTTTGAATCAGACGGAAGGATACAAGCAAGGTTTCATCAAATTGCAAAACCTGATAACGAATTATTAAAAGTATCTGAGTTAAACTTTAGTTCAGTTATTGAAAAGATAAGGCTTAGCAAAGCAAATCTAAATATGTTAGTTGAAGGGTATGATTTTAAAATTAATATTTTAGGTCAGATCGAAAAAATTAATTAAATATTAAAACGAACCGTGTATTTTACCAAACCCAGCTATTTGTGTTAGTCTCGGCGTGTCTTAAAGACACACCGAGACTTATAGGCAAAGTTGAAATTAAAAGAACGTAATATGAATTTTGAAAAAGGATATATTTACCATATTTATAATCAGGGGAATAACCGGCAAAAAATATTTTTTAACCGTGATAATTATTTGTTTTTCCTAAAAAAAATAAAGGCTTATATAACACCATATTCTGATATTTTAGCATGGTGCTTGATGCCTAATCATTTTCATTTAATGGTGCTGGTTAATAGCTTGGTTTTGGATGAGAAGAACGAAGGATTGGATACCGAGGGTTTCGTTCAAAGTAGTCTCGGCGTGTCTTTAAGACACACCGAGACTGTTATTGAAAAAACCTTTAACTCCTCCATTGGAATTATGTTAATGGGATATACAAAAGCAATAAATAAGCAAGAAAACAGAACAGGAAAACTTTTTAGGGAACAGACCAAAGCAGAATGCCTTAACTGTCCAAATGGTATAACTCCATCGTTTTATAATACTGAATTTAAAACGCAGTTGCAGGTTGTTAATCCAGAGTTTCAATATCCACAGGTCTGTTTTAATTATATTCACCAAAACCCGGTGCGGGCCGGTTTGGTTGATAAAGAAACTACCTGGGAATTTTCTTCTGCTCAGGATTATGCCGGAATGCGAAACGGAACAATGGTAAATAAAATGGTAGCAAAAGAGTACATTGTGTTTTGAATACACTAGTTGTATTAGGAAATAGTCTCAGCGTGTCTTTAAGACACACCGAGACAGATAAATAAAAACCAACTAATTTGAACCGATATGATTAAAAGAACCTTATATTTTACTAAACCCAGCTATTTATCGGTTAAAAACAAACAACTGGTTGTTGAGTTAAAAGAGGATAGTTCTGTAAAAACTGTTCCGGTTGAGGATATTGGGTTTATGGTTATTGAAGATATGCAGATTAGTATAAGCACACCACTAATCGAAGAATTAATGAATTACAATGTTGCGGTAATTTTTTGCGACAGCAAGCATCACCCGCAATCAATGCTTTTAAATTTTGAGGGCAACCATCAGCAAACAGAGGTTTATAGGCAACAAGTTGCAGCCTCAGAGCCTTTGAAAAAGAATTTGTGGAAACAAACAGTAGAAGCAAAAATCGAAAATCAGGCAAAAGCATTAATAAAACTAGGTATTAATGCCGATCCTCTTCCACATTTGGCTAACCAGGTAAAAAGTGGCGACAGCGATAACCGTGAAGGAATGGCTGCCAGAATATATTGGAAAAAATTGTTTGGTGATGAGTTTAATCGCGAACGATATGGCGATTGGCCCAATGCATTATTGAATTATGGATATATTGTTTTACGAGCAGCTGCTGCCAGAGCTTTAACAGGCTCGGGCTTATTGCCATCGTTTGGTATTTTTCATAAAAATAGGTTTAATGCTTTTTGCCTAGCCGATGATATAATGGAGCCATACAGGCCATTTGTTGATTTACTGGTGTACGATTTGTACCAAAAATATCCAGAATCAGTTGCCTTGGAAAAAGAAATGAAAGCAGAGATTTTAAACATATTAAGTGCCGATGTAGGAATGAAAAATAATACAAGGCCTTTAATGGTTGCATTAACGCATACTTCGGCAACGCTGGTGGCATGTTATAAAGGCGAACGTAAAAATATTGAATTTCCAGAAGTTAAGATATGATCGAATTTAACCGTTTAAATGCTTATCATATTATGTGGTTGTTTGTTTTTTTCGACTTACCAACAAATACAAAAAAGGAAAGGAAAGCAGCAGCCCGATTCCGCAAAGATATTATGCAGGATGGCTTTACCATGATGCAGTATTCGGTTTATGTCCGACATTGTGCCAGTAAAGAAAGTGGTGATGTACATTGCAAACGAATAAAGGATTATATTCCAGAAAAAGGACAGATAAGTATTATGTCAATTACTGATAAGCAGTACGGTGACATAATTAATTATTGGGGAGCAAAGGAAAAGCCATTGCCCTCGGGACCAAAACAACTTGAAATATTTTAATATAGATATAAAGTTCTTTGACATTTTGGAAAAAATATAAAAACAACCCGAATTTTATTTTCTCTGAGATTAGAATTGTAAATTTGAACCAAATTGAATCACTTCATGTGGAAAATTGAAGGATTTTGAATTGTATAAATCCTCAAAAAACAGGCTGTATAAGGCCCAAAAGAGCCCATGTTGTGGTTTGATGTAATTTCAAAGTCATAAAAAACACACCAACCCGCGTAAATAACGCCGTTATCGTTGTGGTTTGATGTAATTTCAAAGTCATAAAAAACTACTCCTGTTCCTGCTGATAAGAATAGCAGTTGTGGTTTGATGTAATTTCAAAGTCATAAAAAACTTTACTAATTTCGGCAATTACAATATCAGGGTTGTGGTTTGATGTAATTTCAAAGTCATAAAAAACTACTTTTATAGTAACTATACAAATGTATAGTTGTGGTTTGATGTAATTTCAAAGTCATAAAAAACATAAATCCTCAACTTGATCGGGTGTTAATAGTTGTGGTTTGATGTAATTTCAAAGTCATAAAAAACTGAGGGTATTTACGAAACACCAAATAAATAGTTGTGGTTTGATGTAATTTCAAAGTCATAAAAAACCGAAATTAAACTATAACACTATGAAAACAGGTTGTGGTTTGATGTAATTTCAAAGTCATAAAAAACTCATCTGTTAAAAATTCCTGTCTATTTGTAGTTGTGGTTTGATGTAATTTCAAAGTCATAAAAAACGCCATTTTGTCGATTGCCTTTAATGGCTCAGTTGTGGTTTGATGTAATTTCAAAGTCATAAAAAACATTCTGCATTAAATAGCGACTTAACCCTTGGTTGTGGTTTGATGTAATTTCAAAGTCATAAAAAACTCTCGGCATTTTTGGGGATCCGAAAGAGGGGTTGTGGTTTGATGTAATTTCAAAGTCATAAAAAACTTAACGGCTGACGGACAGGACTGTGTTGTAGTTGTGGTTTGATGTAATTTCAAAGTCATAAAAAACACAACGTTAATTGATAAAACCATGGCAAAAGTTGTGGTTTGATGTAATTTCAAAGTCATAAAAAACAGGGTTTTGAATTGGATGCAAAAGGCAGGGGTTGTGGTTTGATGTAATTTCAAAGTCATAAAAAACTGAAAGCAACCATATCAACCCGGGGCGTAAGTTGTGGTTTGATGTAATTTCAAAGTCATAAAAAACGTATCGCAATCTTTGGATAACCTTGAAGAAGTTGTGGTTTGATGTAATTTCAAAGTCATAAAAAACTTTGATGCTGTATTAACTTGTCCAGCACGGTTGTGGTTTGATGTAATTTCAAAGTCATAAAAAACTTTTTGTATATCCCAAGTCCATTAAATACAGTTGTGGTTTGATGTAATTTCAAAGTCATAAAAAACCTCGGAATGTTGAAAGTGGAGCAGAAACATGTTGTGGTTTGATGTAATTTCAAAGTCATAAAAAACTCGGCATTATACCTTAATAAACCAACCATTGTTGTGGTTTGATGTAATTTCAAAGTCATAAAAAACTAATGTGTTTTTCTGTTCCGCATTTAAAAGTTGTGGTTTGATGTAATTTCAAAGTCATAAAAAACTCATTACAATAAACCTGAACAGTTCCCAAGTTGTGGTTTGATGTAATTTCAAAGTCATAAAAAACAAATTATTAACTTTGTAGCATGGAAATATGGTTGTGGTTTGATGTAATTTCAAAGTCATAAAAAACACTTAATGGAAAACCTGAATCAATTATCATGTTGTGGTTTGATGTAATTTCAAAGTCATAAAAAACTTTGGACTTGCGCAGATAAAAATGGAAATGGTTGTGGTTTGATGTAATTTCAAAGTCATAAAAAACATAAGTCCTCAACTTGATCAGGTGTTAATAGTTGTGGTTTGATGTAATTTCAAAGTCATAAAAAACATAACATTAATTTAGCAAACTTCTAATTATGTTGTGGTTTGATGTAATTTCAAAGTCATAAAAAACACCGTATCAATTAACATTAAAGGACGCGGCGTTGTGGTTTGATGTAATTTCAAAGTCATAAAAAACACACAGTTGAAACACAAGCTTTCGGATATAGTTGTGGTTTGATGTAATTTCAAAGTCATAAAAAACTGCATCGGTAGATAATAAACCCTGCAGGCTGTTGTGGTTTGATGTAATTTCAAAGTCATAAAAAACTGTTCTTTTATATCATATCCATTCAAGAATGTTGTGGTTTGATGTAATTTCAAAGTCATAAAAAACCCCGCCAATCCACCACCCAAAGCAGTGACGGTTGTGGTTTGATGTAATTTCAAAGTCATAAAAAACAATGATACAATTTCTAATATAGAAAATAAGTTGTGGTTTGATGTAATTTCAAAGTCATAAAAAACGCACGTACTTTTTACCACCCTCAACAAAAAGTTGTGGTTTGATGTAATTTCAAAGTCATAAAAAACCTATTATAAAACTTTGAAACCTTTTATATAGTTGTGGTTTGATGTAATTTCAAAGTCATAAAAAACATTAGCTTAGAATTTAAAATCTGAGGTTGGGTTGTGGTTTGATGTAATTTCAAAGTCATAAAAAACTTTACGTCAATTACTTCAATATCTGTAATAGTTGTGGTTTGATGTAATTTCAAAGTCATAAAAAACTAGAAAAATAAAAGAACATTGGATTTATAAGTTGTGGTTTGATGTAATTTCAAAGTCATAAAAAACATAAATCCTCAACTTGATCTGGTGTTAATAGTTGTGGTTTGATGTAATTTCAAAGTCATAAAAAACAATTGTTATTAATTTGTGTTCGCTGCGATAGTTGTGGTTTGATGTAATTTCAAGATAATAAAAGAGAGCAACTTTAAGTTGCTCTCTTTTATTTTATAAACTAACTTTTATTACCCAAACATAGTTGCAAGGAGGATTTTTTCTTAATTCTTCCGGAATACTTACTTTAAACCCCTTTTCGGTTTGTTGCCATTTTAGAGCCTTGTTTGAACCAAGAAGATTTACTACTGCTTTATTTGATGGCTTGTAGGAGTTTATTTCTATTTCTTTAGGCATAGCAGTTTCGTTTTCGCCGCATAAATAAAAGAAATACGTATCTCCATTTTGTTGTTGTGTCATGCAGATATTTTTATCCTTGAATGGCTCAAGTACTTTGCTGTTATAAATTCCTTCGCCATTTATTTTTAACCATTCGCCGTATTCCTTTAGCAAATTATAAGCACCTTGCTGCCATTCTCCTTCGGGTGTTGGAGCCACATTTAGCAGTAAGTTTCCTCCTTTGGCAACAATATCTACAAGTAATTGAATGCCTTCGCGGCCACTCATATAGGTTGCATCTTTGGTGTGCGACCATCCACCACCAGAAATAATACACGATTCCCATGGATAGGGCAGTGGTTTTTCAGGAACCCTGTTTTCCGGAGTCAGATAATTTTGGTTTTTTCCATGCACTGCGCGATCAACAACAATTAAATCAGGTTGTTTCTCGCGAGCTTTTATTACCAACTCATCCATTTTTATGTCCTGGTTTATAATTCTATTGTACAGATAACCATTATCTTTTTCGTTTGCTTTACGATCATACCATTTAACAATATCTTCTTTAGATTTTTTACAAACCCAGCCACCATCAAGCCACAGAATATCTACTTTCCCGTAATCAGTTAATAATTCGAGAATCTGATTATGTGTGAATTCAACATAGCTATTCCATTTTTCAGGATTTGATTCAGGTTCGTAGTTCACATTTCGGTCGCGTGGAGGAAATTTGGGATTCCAGTAATACGGTGAGTGCCAATCGGGTTTCGAAAAATAAGCTCCTGTCCATAATCCCTGGTTTCTGAAAGCATCAAAAATCTCTTTTGTTACATTGCTTTTTGGATTAGATGAAAACGGACATTCTGAATCGGTAATTTTATAATCGGTATATTTCGAGTCGAACATACAAAATCCATCGTGGTGCTTGGTTGTAAAAACCACATATTTCATTCCGGCATCTTTTGCAGCCTGAGCCCATTTATCAGGATCGAAACGAACGGGATTGAATGTTTTCTTTAAATCCTCGTATTCTTTTAAATACACATTGTAATTATCGGGATTCGATCCCATCTTTCGTTCGCACCATCCGTATTCCTCGGGACAGATAGACCATGATTCGACAATTCCCCATTGACTGTATGAGCCCCAATGCATTAGCAATCCAAACTTTAGTGACTGCCATTGGTTTAGTTTTTCAATTACCAAAGGATTTGTTTCCGGAACATACTTTTCATCTTCTTCCTGCGAAAATGTAGTCAAACAAAATCCAAGAAAAACAAGCAGTAAAAGATACTTTTTCATGGTAATAATTTTCTAGTGTAAATTAATTTGATCAGTTATTTTTATATCAGCAGACGATGACCCAACCTGAAACTCATAAAGTCCTTTAGTTAAAACGTATTCTTTACTTACCACATCCCAGGCTTTTAGGTCGGTTTTATTTACTATAATTGTTATTTGTTTTGATTCGCCTGCTTTTAGTGCAACTCGTTTAAAACCACAAAGCGATTTTATTGGATTTCTGTCATGCAGTGCGGGTTTTACAACGTACAGTTGAACTACTTCTTCACCATCGAAAAATCCAGTATTTTTAATTTTTACAGTAATATTAATTTCCTCTTTTTCAGATTTTGGGGTACTAATTTCTGCATCACTATATTGAAAGGTTGAATAACTTAATCCATAACCAAACGGATACAAAGGTGATTCTTTGAAAAATCGGTAAGTTCTGTTTTGCATATTGTAATCATCAAATGCTGGAAGATCATCAACGCTTTTATAAAATGTTACTGGCAATCGTCCAGATGGATTTTGTGTTCCGAAAAGAATATCGGCCAATGCATTACCGCTCTGCTCGCCTGGATACCATGCAAAAAGCAATGCGTCAGCAAGTTCTGAAATTTCTATAAGATCAATAGCACTGCCTCCGGTAACAATAACAACCAAAGGTTTTTCAGGAGCTTGTTTTTTAAGTTTTCTCAGCAACTCAACCTGATTTTCGGGTAATTTTAAATCGTTTCTGTCACCTCCGCTTGTTGATAGAATGGCATCGCCATTTTCACCTTCGAGCATCATAGTATTTCCAATCGAAGCAATAATAACATCAGCATCAGAAGCAAGGTAAAGCCCACTAAAAACATTGGTGGTATTTAAAAGAGTTCCTATATTATAATCTACCACAGTTCCAATATCCACTTTATTAATTAATCCTTCGAGAAAGGTAATCAGATTGTCCGAAAAACCATTGTAATTTCCCAGTAACACTGAATTATCTAACATAGTAGGTCCGGTAAGGAAAATCTTTTTCAGTTTATCTTTCTTTAAAGGTAGAGTTTGGTTATCATTTTTTAACAATACGATTGATTTAACAGCAGTTTCATAAGCCAATTGCTGATGCTGGGTGCAATTAACAACATCGGGTTGTATTTTACTGTATGGATTAGCATCTGGGTTGTCCAATAATCCTAATTTAATTCTGGTTCTAATTACCGGAGCCAGGAGTGTATCAATTTTTTGTTCCGAAATTTTTCCTTGCCATACTGCCTCAGGAATATATTTGTAATTAACACCACAATTCAGATTTACTCCTGCATTTGCAGCAATAACCGCAGCATCGGATCCGTTATCTGCAATTTTCTGATGGGTTATAAAATCCATAATGGCCCAACAATCAGAAACTATATGTCCTTTAAAATTCCATTTATTGCGTAATAAATCAACTAGCAAAAATTGATTACCACAACACGGTTCACCATAAAGCTGATTATAGGCACACATAACACTTTCAACACCACCATCAACCAGAGCTTTAAAAGCAGGCAGATACGTTTCGTACAAATCTATTTCACTTGGGATTGCATTAAAACTATGACGGGTTTCCTCAGGGCCACTATGAACCACAAAATGTTTGGCACAAGCTGATGCTTTAAGAAAATTTGGATTATCTCCCTGCAAACCATTTACGTATGCAATACCCAATCTGGATGTTAAAAAGGGATCTTCACCATAAGTTTCCTGTCCCCGGCCCCACCGTGGATCTCTGAAAATATTCACATTCGGCGACCAAAATGTTAACCCGGTATATTGCTGATAATTATTTTTCGCAACTGCAGCATTGTGCTTTGCTCTTGCTTCGTCGGAGATGGCATCCGCGACTCTGAAAATAAGATCTTCATCAAAAGTTGCTGCCAGACCAATTGCTTGAGGAAACACAGTAGCTTTGCCTGCCCGTGCAACACCATGCAAACTTTCGTTCCACCAATTATAAGCAGGTATTCCTAGTCGTTCTATTGCCGGATTATTATGCAGCATCATTGACGCTTTCTCTTCCAATGTTAATCTGCCTAGCAGATCATTTATCCTTATTTCAGTGTCAATAGTTGGATCCTGAAATGGATACTGCGCTTGAGAAAATATGTAATTACTGATTAATAGAAATAGTATAAAAGGGATTCGTAGCAATATGAATTTCATGCAGTTTTTTGATTAAAGATAATGCTTTTTCCAAATATTAAAGTCTTAAAAAAGCCTTGTTAATTAACTTAATTGATAAGATTTCATTAAAATTGCAGTAATTAATTATCAAAATAGTATTTCAAGCTATGAATTGTCCATGATTTAGAAATACCAATTGAAATGATTATAATTCAATTTCATGGACATTCCATGTGACCATTAAAAACAAATTAAAAACAAATGAAAAATTTTTTCAAATTACAATCTCTAATTTATATAGTAATGATTGCATTATTATTTTCGGGCTGCAATGAAAAGCCTGCTAAAACTGAAAACGAATTTAAATTCCAGGTCGATCGGTTCGATGATTTTCAGATTTTACGATACCAGATTCCTGATTTCGAAAGCCTTGATTTGAGGCAAAAGAAATTGCTTTATTACCTGAGCGAAGCTGCCAAGTGTGGTCGTGATATTACATTTGATCAGAACTTTAAATACAATTTAAAGATTCGTAAAACTCTCGATGCAATTGTATCAACTTACGGTGGCGACAGAGTAAATGATGATTTTATCAAGTTCATGAATTATACCAAAAAGGTGTGGTTTGCAAGCGGAATTCACCATCATTATTCTAGCGATAAATTTGTTCCTGCTTTTAGCAAAGAATATTTCGAATTGTTAATAGTAAATTCTGATTCCACTAAACTTCCTTTTGGCAATAATCAATCGGTTGCTGAACTTCTTGCCGAGCTGAGCCCGATACTCTTTGATCCGGAGATTTTCTCTAAGAAAGTTGAATCACTCCAAGGAGCCGATATTGTGGCCAAATCAGCTACTAATTTTTACGAAGGCGTTACTACAGGTGAGGTAAACACATATTATAAAAACTTAATTGATGTAACCGATACAACACCAATAAGTTATGGATTAAATTCAAAGCTTGTTAAGGTCGATGGTAAGATTAAAGAGTTGACATACACTGCTGATGGAATGTATGGTGAGGCGATAACGAAAATCATTTACTGGCTCGAAAAAGCAAGAACAGTTGCCGAAAACGAAACACAGGCAAAAGAATTTGAGTTGCTTATAAATTACTATAAAACAGGTGATCTTAAGATTTGGGACGAATATAATGTGCTTTGGGCTGGAAATACCGATGTTAAAGTTGATTATGTAAATGGGTTTATTGAAGTTTATGATGATCCAATGGCCATGAAAGCAACCTGGGAATCGGTTGTTAATGTAAAAAACGAAAAAGCTACCGAATTAACAAAGATTATCGGAGAGCAAGCACAATGGTTCGAAGATCATTCGCCCGTTGACAAAAAATTTAAAAAGGAAAATGTTACAGGCGTTTCAGCCAAAGTTATTGATGTGGTTCAGTTAGGTGGAGCTTGTTTTCCAACTTCACCATTGGGAATTAATCTTCCAAATGCCGATTGGATCAGAAAAGATCATGGATCAAAATCAGTTACACTAAAGAATATTGGTTTTGCTTACGATCAGGTTGGTAAATCGGGATATTTAGAAGAATTTATTGAAAACGAAGACGTACGTGAAAGAGTAAAAAAATACAGCGACGTAACCGGAATGATGCACACCGATTTGCACGAAGTTGTTGGTCATGGTAGTGGACAATTATTGCCTGGTACTGATCCCGGAGCTTTAAAAGGATATCAAACACCTTTGGAAGAATCGAGAGCTGATTTATTTGGATTGTACTATTTGCCCGATGCTAAATTGGTAGAGCTTGGATTGCTACCCGATGCTGAAGCTTATAAAGCACAGTATGATTCTTATATTTTAAACGGATTAATGGGACAGCTGGCAAGAATACAGTTAGGTAAAAACATTGAACAAGCTCACATGCGGGGACGACAGATGATTTCGAAATGGGTATATGAAAAAGGCAAAATAGAAAATGTAATTGAGATGTATCAAAAGGATGGAAAAACATATATCCGCATTAATGATTATGAAAAGCTGCGCGATCTTTTTGGTAAATTGCTAGCCGAAATCCAGCGAATAAAATCCGAAGGCGATTACAAGGCAGGCGAAGCGATGGTCGAAAATTATGGTGTAAAAGTTGATCTGGATTTACATAAAGAATTACTCGAACGATATGCGAAACTCAATCGTGCTGTATTTGGCGGATTTATGAATCCAGATTTAATCCCTGTAATTGAAAATAATGAGATAATCGATGTAAAGGTTGAATATCCCGATGATTATGCAAAACAAATGATAGAGTACGGAGAGAAATATTCACACTTACCTTCTATCAATTAGTTCTTTATAGAACGCAGATGACACATATTTAAAGGATTTACGCAGATTTGATAATTAAAAAAGGGTGTCTTAAAAGTATAAAAGTTGTCTATTTTTCGACTCCCGAAAGCTCCTAAAATCCGCATGTATTGTTAATAAAAAGCTGTAAAACTTTGTTTAACATTGTTTTACAGCTAAGGTATTTTCACCTATATTGGTGTTGCAACAAATACCGACTATGAAAATACAAAAAAG
>JAVEZW010000020.1:0-25463 GCA_034002805.1 Bacteroidales bacterium
TAACAAGAAGATGTTATATTTGAAATAATGTGCCAATGTTAAGATTAATAGCTAAAACAAATCAATGAGACGAATGCACCGATGTTACCGATAAAAACTACTACAGACCCACAACATTGGAAAAATGGCCTGACCGTGTTATATTTATCTTGTGGGCTTTTTTCCATGACCGTTAGCAGAAATAGCACTTGAGGACTTGTTCAACTTGAAAGTGAATTATTTATCTTGATCTAATTACGATTAACTAATGATAAAAGGACGATCCCTAATATGAAAAAAATAGTAATCTTACTCATACTAATATCAATTTCGATCATGTGCTCTCCATATATGCCGTTTTGTAGCTATAGCGAAAATACTGCGAAGAGTGACATTATTGTAATTGGAAAAACAACCTGCGAAGAATCTAGAAATGATACAAATACTTGCAAAATTGAGATTTACGAATTTTTAAAAGGTTCACAAGCATATGAATCCAGAATAGGTAAAATCCCGAGATATTTTTTATATACCGACCCCTTTACTCAACCTGTAAAAGAAAAGATTGGGCTTTATTTTTTCAATATTTCAAGTTTTAATGATTCTAGTACAAAACCTTGGCCCCAACAGCTTTTGGGTTCTTCAGTTATTTGTTTAAATGATTCTTTAGTAATTTATGAAAGATACTACAATGATTTAATGAAGGCATATGACAGACAAATATCAATTGACACATTAAAAAATCCTACTGATCTCGAGAAAAAAATTATCAAATGGTATATCAAGTTAAATAAAAGTTCATTTAACAAAGCAATTATTCATGAAAGCTGGGATCTAATAATTAATAATATCAAACATCAGATCGAAGTTAACACACCAACTGAGACCTTTAAAAAAAATCAAGATAAATAGAAATGGTAATTATTAAGTTGAAGGTGGACATTGACTCAAGTGCTACGAACTGCTAACATTGGAAAAATGACTTACCCCGAGTGTTGTTTTATCTAGTGAGCTTTTTTCCATGACCGTTAGAGCCAATATGTTTTCTAAAAATTATCAGGTTTGGTTCAGCAATACATAAATGAGAAATAAATAATTAACATGAATTAATAGTGTTTTATTAACTTCGAATTGATACTCGTAATCTCTAGGAAGCCTATAGAGGTAGCTACTTCCACTTAAAAATTAAATTAATCAATACTTAAGAGATTTTCCAACTAATCTGTAAATATCTTATTTGACTGAATCATACTAACAAAGATATATACAAGAACAAAATACTGAATTATGGAAAAACTTATGTTTTTAATGATCGTATGAAATTTCTGTTTTTTTAATTAACTCTAACATCTTACTTAAAAACTCCGATTCTTCATCATTAAAAGGTGTCTTTTTAAAAGTACTTTTTATGGTTTTAATAATCTCGTTTATACGCTTTTCTGGTACTGCTGTGGCAATAACTTCAAAGCCATCTGAAACAGGATCTTTTAAATAAAATTTAATAAGTTTAGTTAGCACTTCCTCACTTTCAAACTTTCTATCAACAAGATCGTAGTATTCAAGAAAACGATCTTTCGTCTCCATTTTTAATTTTAATTTATCATCAACTTCTTCAAACTGACTCATCGTTATCATACATTGTTCATATCTGTTAAAATTTATATCTTCTGTTAAAAACATTAAAATATCAGATCTATAACTGGAACTCATCTTTTTTATTCCTTTATTGACCAAAATATTAGCAAAATCATATATCACTTTTGATTTTTCTAAATCTTTTAAATAATACATACGATCTTCATATTTAATACATTCTTCCCGCCACATCACTTTTAACAAATAGTCTATTGGGAAATGATATTTATGAAGATAGGAATTTTTTCCAAAATCAGTGTAAAGATTACTTACATCATGCTTATTCCATTCAAGAAATTTTAGATTTTCAGGTTTCAATGTTAATATGGCATTTACAATACCATCTTCTACCATACTTTTCTCTATTTTATCTAAGTAAGAAGTATTAGGATATTCAGATATAGGAATCATCACTGTTTTGAGATTATCATTAGGGAAAAATGTTATGTGATCTTTTTTTTTCATAAATAAATCAAATAACTCATCATTATCTGATGAACGTCTTTCAAACACTATATTCAAATTATCTAAAAAGAATCTATCATCATTTGCAAGGAAATGAAATTCAATCAAAGTATATATGTTCCAAAGTTTATTTAAAATTTTGTTTTCGTCTAATTTAGCATATCCTTTATAAGTTACTATAGAAGCACCTTGATTTGTTGTTTTATAGTCCCATTCTACTTTAAGAAGGTTTGGTTGATTTTCAAGCAAATTTCCTACTTTCACAGTCGGATAGCCATCAAGAACCCCTTCTTTAACCATTGTTAAGTGCTTTTCCCTTTCAGATGTACATGAAATTAACAGCAATATGGTAATAATGATACCGACTTCTTTTATAGCATTCATATTCATTAAAATATTCCTCCAATTCTTTAAATATCTTGAAATTAATAAAGAATTCTTAAAAAGTCAATATGAAACTTTCTTACATCCAATTTATTAATTATTCATAATAAGTCTTTTTTGCTCTTTTTGAGAATTTTACAACACCAAACCTGATTATTTTTTTTCTTTTAATGATAACAGATAGAAAACAAACGTGGCTCTAACATTGGAAAAATGACTTGACAGTGTTATATTATCTAGTGAGCTTTTTTCCATGACCGTTAGCGGGAATATTCCAGTTATAATTAAAGGGAGGGATGGATGGATGATAAATTAAGAGATGCGTTTGTAGCGCAATCCCAAAGATTAAAAGAATCTTATCAGGATAGAGAAGATAAGCACGATGAGTTAGTTAATGCAATAAATGACATTAAAGAATCGTCGTCTATATCTGATAAGAGAAATCTTGTAATAAGTACAATTATAATTACTCTGACTGCTGTGTGTGCTCTTTATGGAATTTTAAATTATCATTTTTTATAGATTTGCGGAGCTCCATTGTTCTTTGAAAATTTAAGATACTATAAACTAAAACAATTATAAGTAGGACTACTTCTATTGGAAGAAGCCAGTTATTCATAAACCTGTAACTCCAACTTCTGTTATTTTCTTTCTTGCTGTTCTTTTCCATACCGCTCTCCTGTCTCTGTTCTTTTAATTTATTTCAAGGAATTGTACTAATCGCTAACTTAAACTACGGAGGTATCATGTCTGTAACACCTAAACAATTACTCGGTCAAACCCGTGAAATCACCTGTACGAAGTGCGGTAATAACGTCCAGTATAAGTTTACTGGGGACGACAATAAGAGTAAGTGTCTCACTTGTGGAGCTCTGTTTGATTTCAACCCAATTTTCACGGACTTCAAGAAGATTGACGACGCTGTGTCTAATATGCTTAGGGAAGTTCGCAAGATTGGGAAGTAATTTACCGAGTTCTGTCATTGCGAGATCAAAATGATGAGTATGACTTCTGACTGTTATTGTAGAACTTTCGCTGTCGTCAAAAAAAGAAGAAGATTGCCCGCTAACATCGGAAAAATCTCCTTTCGGCGTTTTTCCGTTTCCGTTAGCCCTAATTAATTTTTCTTTTTAAAACAATCTCTATGTGTCAATTTAAAGATATAAAAAAAGAGGTGGTTTTGATGCCACCTCTAATGTATTATAATTCAGTTACACTGAGACTATTTTGTAAGTATCATTTTTTTTGTAATGCTAATTCCATTTGCTTCAAGAGTATAGAAATACATACCTGAGTTAAAATTAGTAGCATCGAAATTAACTTTATGAATTCCTGCTTCTTTATTTCCATTAATAAGTTCAGATACTAATTGTCCATTAATATTAAAGATACTTAATTTTACTTCACTTGTTATTGGTAAAGCAAATCTGATCTGTGTAACAGGGTTGAAAGGATTCGGATAGTTCTGTTCTAATGTGAAATTATCAATTGTAAATTGCCCATCGTCAATTGAACTTGTTTCTCCTTTATCCTCATCTTCTGTCAACTTAGCCAGTAAATCACTAATAGTTGAAGAAGCACCTGATCCATTTCCTTTACCCCTTGCATTCTTCATCATATTCGCAATTGCGATATCAATGTCTGATAATGCTTTTTCTTCATCTGTAGTCGCTTCTTCTTTCATTACTTCAGCCAATGCGATAGCTTCATCATACTTCTTATCTTTGATCTTTGTTGATACTTTCATTTGTTTAAAGAATTTCTTATTTGTGATTTCTTCCGATGCAAGAGCTTCGTCATAAGTACTGAACAACTGTTCCAACGGTTCGGCAACTTCTTCATAAACATAAGGTAATCTTGCTGTTGCAACATAGTACTCTTCACTATCAGGATATTTTTCAATGATTTTCTCATATAGCTTGATAGATGGTGTATACTTATCATCCTGTTCCAGTCTCATTGCATTGAAAAGAAGAGTTGATTCTATGCTTGGTGGTTCATTTGAACTAAGGCTACCTGCTGGATATGGATCCCCTTCAGTAAATGGCTCTAAACCGTAAGGGGCATAATCTATTGAATAACCTGTATCATCTCCAAAAGGATTATAATCGAAAGAAAAGAAATAACCCCAATTTTCATCAAGGATAGATGGATATCCCCAATAGTTCATTTCAGCAGAAATAACAACCTTATTTATATATTGCTCACCTATTACAGGTTGGAATATCCCTTTGATACAAGGCACTGCAGGTAAAGTGCCGTTCGCTCCAGAATACACATTATTATAACCGTTAGTCATATAAACACCTGCCGAGTATCTCATGTAAATTTGAGATCGAGCATAATATATACTGTTTAAACCATTATTTATAATATCGTTATTTACGCTTTTTTGAGTTAAATCAACATTGATTAGAGTTGGTTTAGATCCATTGCCCGTAATGAATAATCCCTTATCAATGTTATTAGAAATCGTATTCTTAGCTAAAGATACAGAAGATGAAACAATTTTAACACCGATACCAAAATTACTTATAGTGTTACCTGTTATAGGATTATAACAATAAGTAAGTGCAATACCTGATCCTATACCATTTCCTTCGAAATTATTATATCTAAGATCATAATTTTCACAATTAACGAGTGAGACACCATTCTCGCAGTCAGTGAATGAAGAATTTGTAATATATACATCTGCAGAATATGCATTAATCGCAGTAACTGCATTAGTAATTTCTATTGAATTAAATTTGACTGTACTACCAACATCACAAGTAATACCATTCCAATAACCAACTGTTGGAATATAGTTGAATTGCGGATCTGCTCTTACAACACCGTCAGGTAAAATTGGTGGATGTACTGTTTCTAAAGAAGCATCTCTGTTAACAAATATTTCAGCTCCTTCATAAACATCAATTACAACATTATCCTCAATATTTAAGTTTGCTCCTTCTTCTACAATCAGCTTGGAACCTGCAAACAACTCAATATGAGTACCATAAGTAAAGGTCTCGTTGTTTTTCAAAACTAAATTACCGAACACTTTTACATTTGAATTCGGTTCAAAAATCATGTTTGCACCGGATTCAACAATTAAACTGGAATTAGCTCCAACATCTAAAATTGCTCCATCGGCAATAGTTAAGTTTGAACCTGAATTTAAGTGCATTTCAGAGTTATCCAATATTGACATTAAACTCGTGTTAGCTGTTACCACATTTCCTGTGATACTAATATTACCTTTTGCTTCAAAGAACGACCAGTCCAGCATTGATAATTGAGAACCTTCCTCAAACACTAAATGGGAATTTTCAATTACAAATTTCGACAAACTTTCAATTACAAGCCCATCTTTGTAAGATATTTTTGCTTCGTCAGGATCACCAGGTACAAATGTCATTGTCTTATCACCAACATAGTTTAAAGAAACTCCCGGTTTGATAGTTAATTTTGGATTAACCATCAAGTTGCCTGTTATTATTTTTTCTTCAAGATCAATTGGATAAGGTGGGTAAGATAATTTTTCTTGCGTGTTGGATGGCTCAATGTTGCCACATAATCCTTTCATGCTTAATAATTTTGAAATTAAAACATCATTGTATGAATTTTGAGGTAGTTCATCTACATAGTCTGTGCTATAAGGATTATTATAACCATTTTCTGTCCAAGAATTTAAATCATTAGTGTATCGAAATACATCATTCATCTGTAAATAACCGTCACCATCGAAATCGGGGTCTTTTGCTCCAGGATGTGGATCATAACCATTTGCAACATTGTCAAGATATCGTTGGTTAGACTCTAGGATTTCAATGAAAGGAAATTCATCGACTAGTTCTCCTAGTCCCCACGCATCAACACCTGGGAAATAACCCCTTATAGCAGCTATCCAGTAGTAGAAAAATTCATGATATCTACTATCTCCTTCATAGTAAGTTAACCATCTTTCAGCCAAAGCCTCTTCATTGAATGATGCTGTATGGACTGTTCTGTTTGTGCATTTAGTATCTGTAGTGTATTCATTGAGTTTTGATGCAAAACCACCGCTGTAACACAAACCTATAGTGAACACCATTTGGGCACAATTTATATTTTCAACATAGCCTGCCAGTTCAATTGCAGATATGTCTTCTTCTCCCTTTAAATCAATATACGAAGCCGGTACGTAATCGTCTTCATTTTCTTTATCATTTACACCGTCAACAATATGTGAATTATTACCATGCCCATCTATGTAAACAAATAACTGATCATCATAATCCAACTCAGTACTCAGTCTTGCAAAGGTTGCTTCTATCAGAGATTTTGTGGCATCATAATCAACGTCATCAAAATAATCTCCCCCATCTAAATCAGAAGAATGAGTTTCACCATAATAATGAACATAGATATTATCTTTTGTGTAGCCTTTATCCAGCAGAGTGCAATACATTGCAGACATGTCGTTCCAGAAACGAACCTCTTCACCTTCAGAACCGTTAACAATAACCGCATATAAATGCTCGTTTGGTAATGCTTTTTCTATTTGATTTGATACGGTTGTTTCAGAAACTTCTACCGCATCTTGTTTATCATATTTCGAGATTAAGACCATTTCCTTTTCATAATCCATCGGGAATATCGTCTTATTTATGATCTCATATTCTCCATTAGCTTCGTTGATGAAGATCAATCTGCATGGGTGATGCCATTTAGCTATTGGTCGGTCATCAACAAAATAAAACCAGCTGTTCTCGTATTGTGAGCTGATAGTTTCGCCATTCCAGAGTGTAACTGAATTCTGAGAAGTCAGAATTTGATCAGACTCAAAAACATTTACTCTTTCAATTTCATCACCTAAGATATTATTGAGCACAATATCTTTTGCATCTGCATTTGTTATTCCTGCAACTACAATTACAACGTACAGAAGCACGAATGAAATCACAAACTTCATTTTCATTTTACACATACTTTTTTCTCCTTTTACATTAATTATCTCAAATACAACATTTTCTTCGTGTTCTTAACTATTCCATCTAACTTTAACTGATAATAATAAACCCCGCTATTCAGATTATTGGCTTTGAATGTAGCTGAATGCACTCCTGCATTTACTACTCCATTCACGACTTCTTGAACTAATTGCCCACTTGAATTATAAACACTAATTTCAATTTCACCCATATTCTGAATTGCATATTCAATATTCGTCTCATTATTAAAAGGATTAGGGTAGTTTTGAGAAAGTTTATAATTTTCAATTATCAATTCTCCATTATCAATTGAAGTTTCTATGAAACTTCCTAAACTATCCTGAAACAAAATATTTATACAATTATCATCATTATAACTGTAATTTACAGTAACAATATCTTGCGTACCACTGCCATCCATATCGGCAACAAATGACTCTAAACTTTGAGTAGGGCTAAAATCTCCAAAATATGTCTGATAATTAACTGGATCGGCAAATGATGTTCCCGATTCATTGAATAAAATATAAGTATGTGTTTCTTCGTATTCTGAATTGGGATACGAATATGAAGAATTATAAACGATATCAGTAAATTCATCATTATTCAAATCCGCAAAGAAAAAATGAGCAAGTGCTTCATCTATCCACTTATTATAAATCAAAGTATAAGTGGAGTCATTATCTTCAAAAACGAGTAGTTCTTTTGGTGTGCCAGGTGCACCCCAATCGCTAGCTATAATTTCATTTTTACCATCATTATTAAAATCAGTTATACTAACATTTGAAAGATATCCGGTAATAGGAATCTCCTTGAATGTGAATCCAGTTGTGCTACCTAAATATAACAATAGTTTATTACCTCCAACAACCACATCATCTATTTCATCCCCATCCAAATCACTACATGTTATACAACCGGGGTTATCTTCAATATTGTAATAAACAGGAGCATCATATAAACCTGTTCCGTCATTTTTCATATAACCCCAAAATGACCCACCATTAGATATAAAAACAAGGTCAATGTCTTCGTCGCCGTCTATGTCGCCTGTCTTAATATCATCTGCATATTCTGTGATGTTGTACATAAGTGTATCATTAAGACCAGAAATAAAAAAATCATTTATAATTCCTATTTTAGAATTTACTCCATCATAGCATTGAGTTATAATATCAAATTCGTTATTGTTGTTTATCTTATCAACACAAAGAGTTCTATGTTGACCTCGAACATAAATACTATCAATTGTTGAAAAATCACTATTGTTATTTTCTAAAATCGTAATCCCTGTCCAGTTTGTATTAGGATTATAATTATGCCCCACAACTATATCGTTATCACCGTCCATGTCAATATCCTCTACAAAAATAGAAGATGCTGCTTTAGGTACAGCGTAAGATGCCGAGAATATGTATGTTGCAAATACCGTCAATATTGTTATAAAATGCTTCATTTTTAACCTACTTGATATTTTAACGACTACTTTTAGCGATGCAAAACCAAGAAATATAATACTTAAAAAAATCTGATTAAGCAACATTATTAATTTCGAGAATTATTCGCTTTACATATAACCGAAAAAATAATAAATTGACACATAGGGTTTGAAGAACTAATTCTTATAGAGAGAAAGAAAAATGAACAAGGGCTAACATTGGCAAAACATCAATGGGTTACTTGGACATTTAACTCGATTTACACCCACTGCTTTTTTCCATGACCGTTGTAGGCAAAAGTCAATTTAATAAAACATGGAGTGAAAATGAAAAAACAAGTAAATGTAAAAGTCCGATCAATATTACTATCTGTCCTTACTATTGCTTTGCTACTGAGTTGTACTAGAGACGATGATCCTCCAAATGACATGGATTTTCGATTCCCTCTAAAAGTCGGTAATAGCTGGAAGTACGATTATTTCGTATCCTTTGATTACGATTCAATCGCTGAATCAAACGGCTATACAGACAGAGCCTATTACTATCTACAAACCCTTGACATTATTTCTTATGAAAAAATGTTTCAAGACAGTATACCGGTTTATAATTTCTATACAACCGAAGATGATGGAGAACAGCAATTTTCAGGAAATCACTATTATAACGTCTCTGGCGATAGCTTGATACAGTTCGGATACTATCATGCAGGTGCTGGTATAAGCCCAAAACTTTCTAAAAAGAATTATATCTTTGCCGGAAAAATATTTCAAAATCCAATAGATATTGTAAGATGGATCAGTCAAGATTTTTCAAATTCTTCAAACGCTAAAGAGGATAGTACTTATTATGATCCTGTAACAGTCTATAAATACCCTTTTGAACAGGAAAAAGAATGGGTTTACAGGCAATCATATCCATGGAGGATAACCAAGAAAGTTACCGATTCAGAAAAAGTGGTAACGCAAGCAGGAGAATTCAACTGCTGGAAGGTGGAATGGTTTTACCCTGATTCCCTAATTGAAGATTTTAGTTTTAGTTTCTTTGATCACATTTCTGAAATAGGATTGGTTAAAAGAACATGGGAAGAAGCCCCAGGTACAGTAGTTGATGAATATGGAAATACAATGGGGACTTTTACATTTAAAACAGAACAGACACTCATAGAATACGGTTTGGCAGATTAGAGGGTAAATTGACTTCAGCCTACAACATTGGAAAAATGACTTGACCCGTGTGTTGTTTTATCTTGTTAGCTTTTTTCCATGACCGTTAGCCAGCATTAATTTTTTCTTAGAATACCTATGTGTAAAAGAATGTCTTGAGAATCTTAACTAAATCAAATATTGGAATAACAACTTTCTAGCATTTAAAGGGAAATTGAGTCGTAACAATTTCTACAAATTTACCTTCCTGATTGTAATATCAGTTATATTTTCAACGTCACTTAAATTAATCCAGATTTTTTTATATTTTGGTTTAACACACTTATCTTTAATATTAAAAAAAGGTGAAATCATAAAAATATTCTTTGCATTTTCATAAGATGCATGCTTTCCATTTGCTCTCCACTCAACTAAATACTCCTTAGAATCTTTAGTGTAGTGTGTTAAAAAGAAGTAGTGCCAATCTGATAAAGTAAAACTAGTAATATCTTCAGTATATATAATTTTATTTTCGTTATTTTTAATTTCCAATATAAGTTTGATACATTTATTAATTGATGGTTTTGGAATATTTTCATTAGTTATATTAAATGGATATATATCATCCCAATCTTGAGGAAAATGCCAAATGTCTGTGAAGTAACTTTCGCCTTTTTTTTGGATAATACCAAAGTCCGTTTTAGAGAGTTTGTAAAGTTTCCCTTCTCCCGCAGTTGTCCAAGTCATTTTTGGGATGAATTTGTCGTAATTTTCATTACAATCAAATCCTAAATCATTTATAAATTCCCTGAATTCATTGACTTTTTGGTTATACATATCCTCATTACATTCAAGGTAATAATAAATAGCTAATGGTATTTTGTTATTACGCTCTTCTTTTTCTAAAAAAACAGCATTTGCTATCTTTACCTCTATGGTTTCATAAATGCTCTTTTTACTAAATAGCCTATTAAATTTCTTTCTAAACATTTTATCAACTTCATCCTTAGCACTTCGTTTAGTTGTAACTCTAGAATATATATTTTGCAATAATTTTTTGTCAAGTTTCTTTACATCAAGATTCATACTTTTAGCTTTATCGTACAAAGTCTGCTGTTTCACTTTGGCCAATATTTTTATATAGTAGACACCCTCATTATCTACATTTTTTTCCAAAACTTCATACTCTTCAATATACCCATTTGAAACAGCAAGCAACTCATCTTTAATGGTAACATAATTTTCCATATACGACTCTTGCGATATAATAACTCCAACAAATGTTTGAACAGCTGAAGAAAAGGCAGCTTTTTGAGCAGTTTCATAATCTTGTCCATATCCTTCTGCTTGTATCATATTTTCACTTTGATTTTTCACTTTTCCTTTAATCTGAAAAGTGTCAGCAAACATAATTGAGCATAGCACAAAAACAACCAAACAAACATATTTCATAATACCGCCTTGATTTATTGTAATTTTTAGTTAACAAATTTATCTCTTAAATTTTCAAGAAAAGATTTAACAAAATCTTGATCACTTTTATATCCTGTTAAATCAATGTATTTCCCATTTTTAACATGTAGCAAAGAGCCAGAAATTTGATTGAATGTACTTTCATCTATTTCATCATAAAGTATAGATCCATATCCAGGTGTTTTAGAATCCTCATCATTAATCCAAGAAATACTTTTTTTACCTAAGCCAATTATATTATTTTCTGTAATTTCTATGTGTAATATTATAGAACCTTCATAAGTTTCCTTAGAGAGGTGAAATCCATTTTTTTTAAATCCTCCTCCTCTGTCATCCTTAAAAGTTAGTGTTAATGCACTAGTAATCATACCCCTTATTGAATTATCATCATTATCTTTACTTTCGTCTTTATTTACATTCAGCTCCTCTATTACCTTAATATCTGAATTGAGAGTATTTAGAATTTCTGCCATATTTAAATTTTCAACTAAATATTTTAGAATCTCATATACTGCTTTTGAATGATTATTTGATTTTGTTAAGACAGCTTGAAACTTCCGCCCATGGTTGTCTATTATTTTTATTGCTTTATTTATCATCCCAGTAAAACTAACATCGTGTATTTCCGATAGAGGAATTATACCCATTTTATCTACCGTACATAAAAAGTGAGTCCGTGTTATTGCAAGGCCTTTATAACCATCTTTAAAAAAAGACTCATCATGATATAGAAGTATTTCATCCTTAAGTAATAAATGACCAGTTTGCTTTTTTAACTCAGCAATGAAATTAGTAACTTTTTCATCATTAAAAGAATCTCTAAAATAAAAAATATAATCACTTAAAAGATATCTGTATTCAATCGAAATTTCTTCAAATAATTTATTAATATTTGATGCAATCAAACAATCTTTTTGTGTTGGATAAACTATATTCTTAACTGTCCTGCTATATTCTTCAAATTTAACTAAATACTTTTGAACACCCTTATAAATCCATTTTCTATTGTTAAGTTCTTTTATCTTTTCAACTATTGCTTTTCTGTTATTTGATAAATTCAACATTGATTGTTCGAGCTCATCCTTCTCTTTAACTGCTAATTCAAATAGGCTTTCAGATTCATATAAATTGTCTTCAAAAGTTCTTTCTCTAACATCAATTGACTCAACTTTACTGTTTAATTGCTCTTTCACACTATTTAAAAAATCAGTATCTAACCCATTATCTTGGAATTCTTTCAACATCTTTTCATACTTAATAATTATTTCATCTTTGTTTTTGAATTTATCAACACTAAAATCCCATTCTATTACAGTCTTAATTTGTTTATTTATTTTGTTTTCTAGAAAGTCACTAACACTCATGAATTCTTTAACAAGCTCTATGTTATTTCTTATTAAATAGCTAAAAACAAATTCATGATTCGGGTTCAATTCAATGATTTTACTAATTGCTTTTATAATGTTATCGTAACCAATAATTTTTTTATTCTTCAAATTTATAAATATTCGTTCAGCTTTTTGAATCTCAGCATCATCAATAATAGCATCAGGCGTTGCCAATCCTTTTGCAATTAAAACATTTGTTAACACAACTGCTATTGAGCAAATGTCAGAATATACTACTTTAGACAATCTTTTTGAAATGTTAGGATCAGAATATAATTTTTCTATTTTTATTTTTTTTTCGTGTTCATCAATTGTATTTCCAATTGAATTAAAAACACTATGTAAAGCTCCTAAAGCCATATTTGCCATACTAGCTGTTGCCATTCCTTTTGCTGCCCCTTTAATTCCAAAACCTCCACCAATAACTGTTCCTCTATTTTGTTTTCTTATTTCTCTATATGTTCTCATTTGTTCTTCTTCAAAACATATTTCTGCATAACTATCTATTAGTTCTTGCAAATGTTCACGCCAAGTACTGTAAGGTTCAAAACATTCTTCAAAAAACGATTCAACAGTCATGTCATATTCGCCTTGCGAAACAAGATAATCTGCTGCATATCTAAGTTCATCTATGATACACTCAAAATATAACTCTGTGCTATTTTCAATTATATCTTCAATATTTGAAAACCTGCCTGTATATTCAATTGTAAATTTATGTCCACCTACCATTCCTCTGAGTTCATAATAATCAACGAGTTCGGCATACATTTGACGGGAATCACTAATATTCACAACAACATATTCGTTTTTAACCATTTCACAATCCTTGTATAAATTACTTGTAAGTTAATGAATATTATTGAAATTTACAATTTTTTACTTGATTTTGATAAAATCATATTTATTAATATGGATAGGTACATAAAACTAACTTTGTTAATTAAGATTCTGTTTGTAAATTGCCACATAGGTATTATATAGTCGGATATTAAAGATTAAAAAACAAACGCTGGCTAACATTGGCAAAATGACCTTGATCTTGTTATATTACCCGTGAGACTTTTTGCCATGACCGTTGTGATACATTGCAACTTCATGACGGGAGGGAATATGGACTAATACTATTTAACCTGATTGCCGGAGGATAAACCGGAAGAAATGCTCTTGTATTGAGAGCAAGAAATTGTTACATTAACAAGAAATACTTAAAAGAGAACCGGAGGTTCAAAATGGAGAAGAAGATAATTGTCACAGCACTCTTAATTGCACTACTTACTGTTGTATTCTCAATGAGTGGAGACGGGGAGAATGTGCCTGTAAAAGTGTCAAAAGAATTGAAACATGAGACATCAAATGTAAATATAGGTCAACCAGCACAAGACGATGTGGTATCAAATAAAGAAAAGTCGAACGAAACCATTAATAAATATTCAGATCCAGTTCCATATGAAGAATGCGGGTTAAAAGTACATTTTAATCCTAAAGGCATTTATGCATCTGAAAAATTCAAATCACCTGGCCAACCTGAAGGTGAAGAGCTTGAAAGGCTTTACCAAAAATATAAGAGCGAATTCTTAAATTCTGGATTTAAAGCTAAAGGTATTATCAGCGTACTTTTCTATAATAAAATAAATTTAAATACTATTGAGGAATTCAAAACAATGGGTGTAGATCTATTTGAATTGGATAACAGAAAATTCGAAAATATAAATAATAGAGAAGCTATTCTTTATTCAAAAATCTGCATAACAGGAACAGTAGTTGACAGTATAAGCAATCCTGATCCAAAATCGAGTTATCATACTTTGTATAAGATCAAAGTTGATAAAATGTATAAGGGTAGCGAATACTACAAAGAAATTCCTGAAACAATCAATTATTATAGTCCTGTAGGTAAGGTATTGATTGGTGGTACTAGAGAAATGAATATGCACCCACGCGCACGCACTATTGAACATATTGGAGAGAAAGTCTGTTTAGGTCTTATTCAAAATTTAAAAATTGAAATGAAATTGGACAGTGTTTCTTTTGATGTTATTAAATTTTTGGAAAGTGAAGACTTCGTAAAAAGATTCGAAGAAATCAATAGCTCTGAGAATTTCTTCAAAGAGGTATCAAAATGAAGAATCTGTCAATATTTGTAATTCTAATTTTGATTTTTGCTTCAGAAGTAATGTGTTTTTCTTATTGGTCTGATGGCTATGAAAACTTTTCAATGTCTTCTGCAATAAGTTCATATCCTGTTTTTATTTCAGACAATGTGACAAAATTCGGATCAAATCAAGTAAGTTACGCTAGCGGGTTATTTTCTCCTAATGCTTATATTTCAGAAGCCCCGATTATTGAAGCAAGTAATTCTATTATTCCAGCAGGTAGTGAAAACAATATTTTTTATGGAGTAGTCATTTATGAAACTACAGTGCTATATGATCCGATAAACCATATAATGGAAGTATGGTCAAATAATGATAATGATCGTTTTGAAATTAGAGTTAAACCATCTGCCCCATCCATCACTACTGCTGATGTACTTCATGAATTCGGACATATTGCAAGTTTAGGTCACACGGCAGATAATAGTTGTGTCATGTATTATAGCCAAAATAATGTAGATGTCCTTTCGCAGAATGAAATAAACGGGCTATTTTCACATTATTGTCCGGTAGATTTTGTAAAAGACGATGCACCAGTAAAATTATTGAAAGGAATTAACAACAATGTAAAAGTGAAAGTAAATTCTTTCGCAAAATCATATCCGGCATCTTATCAAATTGACATTTGGGATAATAATTCTACTGCCAGTTTGTGCCAGAAATTGAAATCTCAGCAAGTTGTTTCAGGAAGTTCCGAGACTGAATTCACATTAGACGAATGGAATACTACATCATTTACAGCCGGAAATCATAAAATAAAATCTTATGTAAATTTATCTGAAGATTGTATAGGTGATGTCTCAAATAATTATTCTGGTAAAGATGAACCCATGGATGAACTTGAAGTGAAGTTATATGATTTAAAATTCCGTTCACCTGAGTACAATAAGGAATATTCGGTTTATGCACCTTTAGATTTTGAAGTTTTCGGAAAATCTGATGACGGTGAAATATCTATTTTAGAGATTGAAAACATCGGTTCTGTCGAATATTTGCTTGAAAATGGGTTGGGATCGAATGTTTTTCCTTTAACATCCACAGACATATCCACAAATTTTGAATTTACCCAAGAATTAAGCTCAATTTCTGGACTAAGCACAGGAACATATTATGTTTCTGTTTATGTAAAAGACCTACAGGGAGAATTAATCGCTGAAATTGAGGAAATGCCTATCCTGATAAACACACGCTCAATTCAAATCGAGCGTGAGACAACCGATGAGTTCATGGTTTATGATTTCGAGAACGCCCAAAATCCCTACCTTACTGGTAAATTTTATCACGAGGACGGAATACAGAATAAAGATTTTTCCTTTTTTGACGGCAACAATGTAGAGCTTTACGATGTTGATTGGTGTGAGAGCTACGGTTCAAATCAAGGTGTTTTCGCAGGTGTATATCCCGCTTCACTACTTATTACTGACGATTCTTACGTATGGAATTCATTAAAATGGCCAGGCAGTAAGAAAAGTTCAAAAAGTGAAATGCTGAACTATTCAGAGATCATTACTCCGATAGAGGAAGACAGCATCGAAAATACTTCTAAGGATTTCAGTGCCATGACATGGTATTTTGATTTCTCTGGAGGTCTTTTAAAGCTCAGACCCGGATTGTACAGATTCCACGGCAATGCGTATGTAAAGTCGTCTTTTCCCCAGACTCTTGTAAAGATGGCTGATACAGATACTTTAACTCTGTTTATTCCAAGCTGGAAAATGAAAACGGAATTAGATTTGCGATTCGGCAGAGACAGAGTGCATTTCAGGAAAGGTGACGATATCGAAATTTGTATATGGCGACCGGTCAATGGCCTTAAAGCAAACAACACGCAAGTATATTTGTACTCGGAAAATAAAGCTGAATTACTTAGCAGTCAGACAATAAGCTACGCAGACAGTCTTGGCGTAACAACAATGGTAAATTTTCCGACTACAAGTTTAGATTACGGATTTTATACGATCGAAGCAAAAGAGATTGATTATACGACCGGCCGCGAAGTGGTCTATCAGAATGAAATACAGGTATGCCCGCTTTATGTCAGGTGGGAGAACGGCGGATTGTGGCCTACCGACTGGCCGGGTACGGATAACTCATACTGGAAGCTGGCTCAATTCGCTAATACGGATCCCTTGATTAAATCTTATGCGATGAAAAATATTTACGATTACGATACGGATTTGTATCCCTTGATGAATACTCAGTTGACTTCTCCATCAGTGACCCTGACCAAGCCTTACAACGCATTTATGCTGATTTATATTGGACTGGAAAGGCTGAATAACATTTTTGATGAATTACTGGCAGAATACACAGTCTCGATTTCTGTCAATAATAAAGCTACTTGGGATATTATTAAAACATCGACTGCGGCTGAATGGGCGACCTACCCGTGGCCAACACAGTTGGATAGATGGTGTTTCACTAGCGCAGGTACAGCAATTGAGTACACTAATCAACCGATTTTTGTTAAGTTATCAGGAATTGACACAAAAGGCATCCCGCGGGATACTGTTTTTACAGAAGGCGTAATGTATGACGAGATCATGATAGCTTATACAAAAGCGGATTTATTGGAAAAGCCTCAAAATCTTTCCGGTCAATTTTACGAAGCCGGGAAATATACAGCCGTGCAATTAACTTGGGATCACAGTCCTGATTACCAGACCGGAAGATATTACCGTCTTTATAGGGATGGAATTGTTATAGCCGATGGTTTAACATCACTCTCATACCTCGATTATGGCACAGTTCCTGACAAGATGTATAATTATGTCGTTACTTTATTTGATTCATACAAGTATTTGGACGATCCTGACTATGAATCGCCAAAGGCTGGTAGCGGTATTAATTTCTATACTGGATTACTTTCACCTTCCGGTCTCGTTATTACAGAAGAGAATCCAAGTATCAGGCTGACATGGTCTCCGGTTTCCGGAGCTTCTGGCTACAAAGTTTACTCTTCAACTGACCCGTACGGCACATTTACTGAGAATACAACAGGCACATTAAACGGAGAAGAGTGGGTAGCTCCACTTACAGAAAGCAAGCTGTTTTATTATGTCGTGGCTGTGAATGAAAATAAGAAGGTAATAAAGATACTGAGGACTTCCGGCAATCAGGTTAAATAGGATTATATTCTGGTTGGACTGGTTTGAAGTTGCAACAAATCATAACATTGGCTATATGTCGCGGCGAGGGGAAGTTATTTGCCGCGCTTATAGCCATGACCGTTATGACCAATTGAAACTTTAAATAACGGTTGGGAGGGAAAAGCAATCAGCCTATAATGTACAAAGAAAAGAATCATCTTGTTTCTCAAACAAGGAAATGTTACATTATCAGAAAATACAATAACCGGAGGTTAGGAATGGAAAGGAATATCTTGGTAGCAATAATATTAATGTTTCTGCTTTCTCCCATTTATTCTATGTCAGATGATGGAGGAAATGTGCCTGTAGTACAAAAAGAAGAACAGAAAGTCACAAATTATGTTCAGTCTGAACAACTTGAAAATCCCGAACAAAATAATGAAAATAAAATCAGATTCTACAATCGAGATGAGTCATTCCCAATAAAAACAATTCAGACATCAAAAGGTGATTTTTCTTACTACAGAGCAAAAAACGGTGATATAGTAGCTGAATATGGTGGCGTTCTTGTAGGTGCGGGCGGTATTATCAAAGACATCAATGGAAATGAAATCGCACTTGATGGTAACAGACATAACACCGGTTTGACAGTTGACGAATTTGTAAAGCATCAAGTTGACTATACTTTCCATAGAGATGATATTTTAGAGAAGAACGGAATTGATTTAAAATCTGTTGCAAGAAGTACTCGCATGTGGTATGACAACAGAATAAATCTTGATAAACTTGACGAACTGAAAGAAAACGGGTTTGATGCATTGCCGGAAGGTGGTCATGGTATTGGAGGTGGAAGTTTAGAAAGCATTTGTATAGGTTCTGAAGCTGTAATAATTGGAGAGATTGTAGGAGTAAGAGATTTTAATCATTTATATGTTAAAATTATTGAAGTTTTGAAATCATCAATTGAAATTGAAAATAAAAATGAAATAGAATGTTATTATGAACGAGGTTTAAATCTTCATACAATTCCAAGGAATCAAGAAATTGTCATTTCACTGAATAGAAATTTTAGTAATAAAACAAATTCAGGATTGTTAAAAGTATCAATTTGGTTTGATATAATTGACGGTATTGTTACTCACAATGAAAATTCAATGATTGAAAAAAAGAAAATGCCTCTAGAAACATTCAAAACAAAAGTTAGAAAGTTAATTGAAATCAACGATGCTGATACCTTTTATAAACGAAGCTGGAAGGAGGCATTAAAATGAAGAAATTTCTTTTAATGTCTTTGATTGTCAGCTTAAATCTATTTGGTTATAGGCTCACTAACCAGTTTCTTTTACCGGGAAATTATGAAATCTTCTACGGTGACAGCTTGCTCAACCAGGTAAACTGGGGTTCTTATAATTTTTTACCAGAAGGTGATCTGCAATGGTGGGATATTGACAGCGTCGTTACTCATTTCATTCTTAACACTTCCCAAGTTGCAAACAAACCGACACTTACATTCAATTCTTCAGTAAACGAGTTCGCCCCATGTAAATTAATATATGATAGTCTTGGTCAAGAGTATTGCCCTTATACTCTTCAATATGAAGATGTTTACCAGTTATTTAAATTCGATCCAGATAGCACTTATGGAGGTAAAACCAATTTCACAATTCATGTGAACAGCGAAATAAGTAAATGGCAAAGCACGAATGATGAAACCAACATGAAGAGTATACTTGCGCATGAGCTCGGACATTCCTTCGGGGCTCACGACCAGGGAACAGACAATGATGCTTTGATGTATTACACATATGAGCTTGGTGGGGTTATGACAACTCTTTCAAAGATGCCCGAAATTGATGATCTTAATGCTTTCAAGAACGTTTATGAAAAACCGATCGTACAGGTTTTAAGCTCTCATGTAGCTATTGATGACACTATGAAAGTATTTTTTGAAGATACTGGTGACAGTGTAGAGTTTCAAATAAATACCCCGCAATTACTTGAATATAATTCGGTAATTCCGCCTGATCTTCAGTTAGTTGGTTTCTTTACGAATTTAAGTAATTCCGAATACGCAGTAAATCCGGATTCTTTAGGTAATAACACATATATCATAAAGGAAAGTATAAGTGATCTTTTGACGTGCTATGGGGACAATACTTTAAAGCTCAGAACTTTCGTTAAAAGAGTAGATTGGGATTACGATTATTATGATACCGGCGGTGCTCCCTGTGGAGAAGTATATTTCAAATTCGCCCCAAAACCTACAATAGAATCCCCTCTTCCGAACGAAATTTATCCCATACAACCAAGCAGTAAAGAACCTGTTATAGATACCCTAGCGATCAAAGTCAGAGTTCCTGAAATCCTCAGTTCTTATCCTCAGATCAACATAAAGGTTGACGATGTGTATGTGAATCAGGGTGATATTATCTTTGATTCAGGTGAAAATGTCTGGGTTTATTACTGGGATTTATCCACAGTAAACCCGACCGAATACGGGAGGCGATATAATATAGTTGCTGAGATAGATGGTGATCCTACGGATTTTGATGCAACTGGAATATATCTGGTCGAAGCAATTTATTACGAAGATTTTCAAACAATGATAAGCCTGACTGCATCAGGATGGACTAAATATTCTTGGGAGGATCCTGAATTACCATACACAGGTTGGTGGCTTGATACTGATTCTTTAGATTATAGTAATATTTGCGCACTTACTTTATCGCAAAACAGTAATACTCTTACTTACTGGATAAAAACTCCAGGTATTGCAATACCTGCTGAGTCTGGTCGAACAACAGTGGTTTCATACAATATTTTTTATGCTGAATTAGACCCTGTCCCTCCTTTCAGTTCTCTTTATTTTAATATTTATGATGTAGCTGGAAATGCATTAACATCAAGTACTAAAGTAAACGCTGTGAAAGGTCAGTGGACAAATTTCACATACGATTTAAGTCAATTCGCTGGTCAAACAATAAAAATACGGTGGCATAATTTTTACCAAAACTTTTCTGTAAAGTGTAATTCTACCGTTTTCTGTTTAGATAATGTTCTTGTCTATTCAACTCCTGATATGGAAGGCCCGAATATTGATTTTATCGCAGGTAATACAGCGGATATAGATGAGGATATGAATTTGACGCTACAGTTTAATGATAATTCAGGAATAGATGGTGTCACTGCAAATTATTCCATTGAAAGTGACAATGATACGATAACACTTTATCCGGTAAAAGGGACTTACAATTATACAGGCACAATTTCTGCGAGAGATCATGAATGTAACGGATCAATTTTATTCAAGATTAAAGACAGCGTAGGTAATGAAACTATTTCTAGCTCATACAATATCAATTGGATTGAAGGAGGCGGATATATTTTATCTGCACCTGTAAATGTACTGATATCTACACCCAATGATTCGACTGCTGCAATCACTTGGGATATTGTTCCCGGTGCAACAGACTATAAAGTTTATTCTTCACTTGATCCTTACGGGACTTTTGCTGAAGATAGTACAGGCACATTTACTGAGAGCAGAAAATGGGAGAAAGTGATAGCTGATGACAAATATTTTTATTATATAATTGCTACCGATGGGGCAAAAAAGAAACAATTAGATATTCTCGAACCAAAAGAATTGAGATAATAGGCTGATTTGCTTTTCGTCTTGTGAAAGTTTCAACAGGTCATAACATTGGAAAAATATCCTGACTTGTGTTATATTTGATCTTGTGGGCTTTTTTCCATGACCGTTGTGATACATTGCAACTTCATGACGGGAGGGAATATGGACTAATATTATTTAACCTGATTGCCGGAGGAAAAAACCGGAAGAATTACTCTTGTTTTTAAAGCAAGAAAGTGTTACATTAAACCTAACTGACGGAGGCATGAAATGAAGAAAATAGCGGTATTGATTGTTTTGCTGACATCATTTTTCTTAACAGCAATGTCAGACTCGCCAAAAGAAGAACCGAAGCAAAAAGAAATAACTGGTCCGAGGATTGATGTTCAAAAGGGACAAGGTTTTATAACCGAAGAAGAATTAAACAGAATCGCGATCAATTACTACAAGTATATGTTTGAAGAAGAACATGAATGGAAAAGCATGAAAAGAAAAGAAGGCGAAAGCATAATAAATAATATAGTAAAATATAAAGCCGATTCCCTTATATTGGCTTATATGGTGAGCTTTAATCCTGATGGTCATGTTCTGATTCTTTCAAATAAAAATTATGGAAATCCTTTTGATCAACATGGGAGCGGCATATGGAAAGACGGAACTGATACTGGAGAAATTTCCATATATGATAACAGACACCATATGATAACCAAGAGACGGTTTGATAAACTAAAAAAGGATATTGAGAGCGGCAATCTTAAAGCCACAGATAAAGATAAGGAAAAATGGATAAAATTTAATGTCCCAAATGATGAATTCCATGATAGAGCATCATTTGATGGGAGAACTACCAAACCTGACTGGTGGCTCGAAAAAAAAAAGTCCAAAAACACTGAAGGAATGATAAAAACTGAGTGGAACCAATTTTATCCATTCAACAAACAATGCCCTCCGATTTCCGATTCACTTTCCTTAGTAGGCTGCACACCGCTTGCAATGGCTCAAATTTTGAGAAAATGGGAATGGCCTTTAACTGGTATAGGAACAAATACTGATACTTGGCCTGAAACTACTCTTGGCACAATTGATTTCAGCACAAGAAACTACGATTATGGCAATCTGCCGGCTTATGCAGATTCGACTAGCACAGAAGCCATTCAACTGGCAGTTTCGACATTATGTTTAGATGCGGGAGTATCTTTAAATGCTAATTATGCTTCAAGCGGAACAGATGCTTTTACTGAATTTATACCATTTATTATTACAAAGCATTTTAATTTCACATCTCAGTATGAAACGGAAGTGAGTTGGTTTCCTAATGAACTTGTTGGGTGGAAACAAGCAGTAATACAATCCATGCAGGAAAGAACACCAATAATTTACGCTGGATTGTGGGATCCTGAAGACACAGCAGCGCACACATGGATAGCTGATGACTATGATTCCACTGAAGATGAATTTCATTACAACCTTGGTTGGAAAGATACCTTGAGAAATAATTGGTATCCTGCTGAGACTTATATTGACTATTTAGATAGGGCAATATTCAACATTTTACCTGATAAAACTGACAATGCTATGACAATTCCTTTCAAAGAAAATTTTGAGAATGTAATGTCCGGCGAAGGCATAGTTCAAATCCCTAAATCATTCGGAACGAGTAGACTCTCCTTCGGAACGATGGATAACATCGGAAATAACGACAGCAAAGCTTTTGTTCGGGATCATCTGAATTCGGAAGACTGGTTTTTAATCAAGAAAATCAATTTGATTTGCGAATCTGTTCCAGTTTTGAAATTTAAATACAAAATAGACGGAATTCAAAATTTCGTTGTCGGAGACAGTTTAAGAATTGAAGTTTCAAATGATAACAGGATAACATGGAACAGGATTGCGAGTATTGATCATTCGAATTTCAATTCAACAAATCAATTCGCTGATAAGATTATTAGCCTTTATAACTACAAAAATCAAACTGTGAATATACGATTTAGATTTTTTACTGTTAGCAATCCTGAAACAGTTTACAAATATTATTTCGACGATATTGAAATTGGAAAGCTTGAATTGTCATTTCCTGAGCTTACAAATGACATGACACTTCCGCCTAAAACTGCACAACCGATAAAAGTATCGCCGTCAATCGTGACACCACCAAAATCCAAAGGTTTTGAAGATTATGACATGATCATGGATTTTTATGTAAAAGAGGATATTGAAGAAGCTGAGTATGCGCTTGCATATTCGGATTCAGTGCTTGAGAACGGGGTATTCGAATTCCCGAATCTTAACACTGACAACTATATGGGAAAAGACATAAAAATAAGAGCTTATGCAAGAACAAAAAGCAGCCTGACAACTTTAGATAGCATAGATATTAGTTTGAAGATCAGCGGTCGTGAATGTTCTGTTGATCTTCCTCTTCCTGCTACAGAATCGTGGTTTGATTTTGAGACAAGGTTGAATTTTGCAGGTTCGATCTTGGCTGAGCCATCTTTTGTTGACAGTCTCGATAATGTTCTTATCGGTTTCGATGTTTACGATGACTACCAATCGCAGGTATATTCAGATTATTACGGTTACGAAATCAATATTTCGATCTTCGATCCATGGTATATAGAGAATTACTGCGTTGATTCGACAAATTATTTTTGTAACATCTCAAAAGAAGCAAAAAGTAAATTCATTGACAGAGAATCTCTGGCTGTTGATAAAGAATTTGAGAAGAAAAAAACTGTCAGATTACTCGATGTTGTAAAACAGGAATCAACCATTGACGGCGATTCTAAGGATTATGTGGCATATCCGGCGTTTACAGCAAGATATCCTCGTTCGTTGGATCTATATCCCGGCACTTATACTGTATTCATGATGGCTATCAGAAAGGATCTATACGAATATGACGGCACCATTTCCGAGATAGCCAGACATGATTCTCTTCAATTCATCATTCCTCAGTGGAAACTGAAGATGAGAAAAGATTTTTATGCACCGGAGGAAGTGCCGTATGTCGATAAATCTACTTTTGAGAAATCAAAAAACGTGGAAATGATTGTATGGAGGCCTTGGATCGCCCCGTTTTATAATCCCTATTACATCGATATTATCAGAATATCCGATAATCAGACCATTGCCAGCTATGTGAAAAATCTCGAAGAGAATAATGATGCCTACAACATATATAATTGGCCAACAGACCAAAGCACAGAATCCGGTTACTACGAAATCAAAACGAAATGTTTAGATTCGTATGTGCCTATTGAAGTCAAACAGGATAAAAATATGCAGATGTGCCCCTTTTTTGTAAGCTGGGAGAATGCAGGCGCATGGTCTGATAGCTGGAGCGGTTCTGATGGTGATTTCTGGAAAATCCATTGGTACAACTATTCAAATATCCTCGGAAATTACGCCTTAGGCGCAGTGTTCAATACCGCCGAGGATGCTGTTGATCGTTCAATTTCCAGCCCGTCTGTAAGCCTTGATAAGAATTATGACGCTGAATGTCAGGTACTGATTGGAATACCGACTACAGACGGAATTAATTTCGATGAACTCAAAGCAAATTACAGTGCTTTGGTATCGCAGGACGGCGGTTCGAAATGGACAATGATCCGAACCGCTCTTGTAAGCGAATACGAAGGCTATTCTTGGAATACAACTCCCGGTCATAAATTTCTGATCTGGAGTACTACAATAAAAAATACAGGTGACAAAACTGTAAAAG
>JAVEZW010000021.1:0-6503 GCA_034002805.1 Bacteroidales bacterium
AGTTAAGAGTAGTTTTCGGTAACAAAGTGGGTATTTATCATTCGAAATTCAGCGATGCTGAGCGAGTGGAGGTTTATCAGAACATACTCAATCCAGAAGATTCAAGATCGTACCAAATAATTTTAGGCGTTCGTTCATCGTTGTTTTTACCTTTTTCGAATCTGGGTTTGATAATTGTTGATGAAGAACATGAAAACTCATATAAACAATATGATCCGGCACCACGATATAATGCCCGCGATGGGGCCATTGTTCTTGCACAGATACACAACGCCAATGCTCTGCTTGGCTCTGCAACTCCATCAATCGAGACCTATTTTAATGCAAAATCGGGTAAATATGGTTTTGTTGAACTATTGACCCGGTTTTTAGATATTAAACTCCCATCGGTACAGCTTGTTGATATGTTGCGTGCCCGAAAGCGAAAAGAAGTTAGAACTTATTTCAGCAATCAGTTAATTGAAAGTATAAAAACTGCGATTGAAACAAAAGAGAAAGTTATCCTTTTTCAGAATCGGCGGGGTTTTGCACCATATATAGAATGTGAATCGTGCGGCTGGATTCCTTACTGCCCAAACTGTGATGTAAGCCTTACGTATCATCAATTTTCGAACGAGCTGGTATGTCATTATTGCGGATTTTCGGTTCGCACTTACAAATCATGCACAAAGTGTAATAATACTGTGCTTAGCACCAAAGGATTCGGAACCGAAAAAATTGAAGAAGATATTAAAATTATTTTCCCGAAAGCAAAAACTGTACGGATGGATCTAGATACAACACGCTCTAAAATGTCGTATCAAAAAATAATTTCGGAATTTGAAGAGGGTAACATTGATATTCTTATTGGAACGCAGATGATTTCCAAAGGTCTAGATTTTGACAATGTGCAACTTGTAGGTATTATGAATGCTGACAATATGCTTAATTATCCTGATTTCAGATCGCACGAAAGAAGTTTTCAGCTTATGGCACAGGTGAGCGGCAGAGCCGGAAGAAAACACAAACAGGGAAAGGTCCTTATACAAACCAACAATCCTGAACATCCAATTCTGCATTGGGTTATGAACAATAACTACCAGGAGTTTTACCAATCACAGCTCATCGAAAGAAAAGAATTTAATTATCCTCCTTTTTGCAGACTCATTAATATCCATTTAAAACATAAAAACCAGCAAACCGTAAGCGATGCAATTGAGCTCCTGTCCGAAAACCTTAGAAAGATTTTTGGAAAACGAATACTAGGTCCACATTCTCCAATAATTGGGCGTATGCATAACCTCTATATTAAAAGCATTTTATTAAAGGTTGAGAGAAAAAGCTCATTTGCGAAAGCAAAAGAACTGCTAAAAGCTGAAATTGAGAAGATTAAGACTCTTGAAAGCTTTAAGTCATTAACCATTAATATTGATGTCGACCCTGTTTAGTGCATAAAAGAATTATTCTATATTTACCATTTTAATTATCCTGATTAGATCATCCTTTCTAAAAGGTTTAGTAATAAACGAATCAAAACAAATCCTGTTCTCAACCTCTTGAGCGGTATAGTTTCCGGTAACCGCAATAATCGGAATATCTTTTCTCTCGGATTTAATTATTCGGGCTGCTTCGAATCCATTCATTACAGGCATTTTAATATCCATAAATATTAGTTTTATAGAATCATCTTGCCTACAAATCTTTACAGCTTCCTCACCATTCTGAACCCATATAGTTTTTACTCCAGAGTTTATAATTATTTCATTAAGCAATATATAATTTGTCTTTTCGTCTTCAACAATTAAAATCGTGGAATTTGTTTTTTTTTGAATCTCTCTTTTTTGGTATTTCATATCTACCTGGCTTACCTCAATTTTCGGAAGATTAAAATAAAAAGTTGTTCCCTTGCCAACTTCAGATTCAAAACGAATGGAACCTCCTAATAAATCAACATATGATTTGGTTATTGCTAATCCAACTCCCAATCCTCCATAATTACGAGTCATGGTTGAGTCTTCCTGGTTAAAATATTTGAATATATTACTATAATTTTCGGGTTTTATACCAATGCCTGTATCCATTACATAAAACAAATAAGTTTCTCCCTGTTCGAAAAAACCCACTTCGATAGATCCTTTTTCTGTAAATTTAATTGCATTACTAATTAGATACGAAAGTACCTGTTTAAACTTATCTTCATCACTACTAATAAAACTATTTTTGTTGTTTTCTGATAAATTCAGTATCAATTTTAATCCTTTATCATTAATTGCCGGTTCGAAAGTATCAACCACCTTTTTTATGGTGCTATTTATTTCGAATTTCTTTATATGCATTTCGACCTTACTTGATTGAATTTTTGATAATTCAATTACATTCGAAATAATTGTTAATAATTGGTTACTAGAATTATGAATTATATTTTTATACAAAACAGCATGTTCGTCATCCAGATCGGTATCGATTAACAGCTCAGAAAATCCAAGTATTCCATTAAGTGGTGTACGAATTTCATGTGAAATATTATTGAGAAATGCCGTTTTAAGTCTGTTGCTTTCTTCTGCGTTTTGTTTTGCTACTAAAATCTCTTTCTCATACTTTCTTCGTTCATAAATATTTATAACCAAATAAACCAATAAGGAAAGACCTAAAATCAAAATTCCAAAGGCTATATATAATAATTGTTTTGATCGAGTAGTAGCTTCATCGATAGGGATTTCCACCATCATGCTCCAAGGTTGCATACTTCCGCTTGCAATAACAGGGTAAAAATATCTGAATACTTTTTTACCGGTAAATTCAGAAACTGTTTCCATCTCTAGCTCAATACCCTTCTTTATGGATTCATGTATTTTTGTTTCTGAATCTGGAATAAAATCAGAAATGTTTTTTTTAATAACTGAAGTATCTGCGTGGGAAATAATCGTACCATCATGTGCAACTAAACAAAGATAACCGGATTTATAAAGTCTTATCTTACCAATAGTTTTTTGCAAACTGTCCATTCCTATATCAACTCCTATAACTCCAAGAAATGTTGTATCCTTGATTATAGGAACAACAACGGATGCTTCATAAAATTCATAAGGATACCCTTCATAAATATAATAGAATGGATCAATAATTAGTTCTGATCTTGTTCTTTTTGGTATTACATAATAATCTTCAAAGAAATCTTCAGGTTCAGTTTTTTCCAACAAAACGTTATCTCTATATTTAAAATATGTAACCTGTAAATTACCTAATGAATCATACAAACCCGTATCTTTATAAAGATCATCTTTCCCATCGTATGCATTGTGTTCCCACATAGTCCAGATTGCCAGAAAATTTGGATTATTATTTAAAGATTCTAAAATAATCTGGAAAAAAATAGATCTGTCGACTTTTGCCTTATAAAGTAAGATCGATTTTTCTTTCAGGCTTCGGGCTACGTTTATGGCATTATTTAAATATATTTCGGATTCGAGAACAGCTTTTCGTGAAACTTCTGATGCCAGTTTTTTAGAATCCTCATATGCATATCTTCGATTGTTAAACCCGATGAATAAAAACAAAAACAGAAAGATTACAGCAGTAAAAACTGTTGCAATAATTGCTAACCTTATATTGGTTTGTTCTTTCATGGTGTTTTTGGTTTTGCTATTAGTCTGACTCGCAACTACATAAAGAGCATCCACCTGTCTAATCAAATTTACAGTAATTTAATTGAAATGATTGAGAATTAAAAAAAATCCTATTGAAAAAATAATTCAGGTTGGTCATTAATTATTGAATGCAGAAAAACAAGATTTATTTTCTGGAAATTGGTACTGTAAAATAAAATGTGGAACCTTTCCCTGATTCAGATTCAAACCAAATTGATCCTCCTAATAAGTCAATGTAAGATTTTGAAATAGATAATCCCATGCCAAGCCCACCATAATTTCTGTTCATTGATGAGTCTTCCTGGTTAAAATATCTAAAGATATTTGCATGATATTCAGATTTAATTCCAATTCCGGTATCTTTTACATAGAACAAGCAATCGTTTCCTTTTTTTGAAAGTCCAACCTCTATAAATCCATATTTGGTAAACTTAATGGCATTGCTTACCAGGTACTTAATAACTTGCTTTAGTTTATCTTCATCAGAATAAATAGTAAGAGACTGATCGCTATCAGGGAGTTTCTTAATAAGATCAAGTCCCTTTGCCTTAATTTCGGGCAAAAAATCTTCTAAACTAGTAGTAACCAATTTTTCTGCTTCAAATTCCTTACTCATTTTCTCTATCTGACCGGTTTGAATTTTAGCTAATTCTATAACGTTTGTAATTATAGAAAGTAATTGGTTGCTCGAATTATGAATTATGACTTTATATTCTTTTACCAGTTTATCACCTGGTTCGCTTTCGATAAGCAGTTCGGTAAAACCCAAAATCCCATTGAGTGGAGTGCGTATTTCGTGAGAAATGTTATTTAGAAATGCCGTTTTTAATCGGTCGCTTTCTTCGGATTTAGTTTTAGCCAGCAGAATCTCTTTTTCGTATCTTTTTCTGTCAATAATGTTAAATATTAAATACAAAATGAGCGAAAGGCCGACGATTAAAATACCAATAGCGATATAAAATAATTGCTTCGACCTGGTAGTAGCTTCCTCAACAGGTATCTCAACCATCATACTCCATGAAGCCCTTCCTTCTCCTATTTTTATTGGATAAAAAAACCGAAACACCTTTTTTCCTGAAAATTCTGAGATCGACTCCATTGTTAACTCAGCCCCTTCTTTTATAGCATTAGTAACTAGCGAATCATCTCCATTTAATAAGGTAAAGATATTTTTAGCAATAAATGCTGAATCGTTATGTGTAACAATAATTCCATTATTTGAGATTAACGAAAGATATCCTGATGTGTACAATTTAATATTATTAAGCTTTCCCTGAAGGTTTTTAAAATCAATATCAACGCCAATAACACCTAAAAATTGATCTCCAAAAATAATAGGAATACATACTGTGGTTCCAAAATAAAGCTGCTGATACCCAGTATACCTAAACTTATAAGGATTAACAATAATATCAGATTTCAGCTCTTTAACTGGTAAATAATATAAGCTTGTATAATCAGCTTCGTTCATTGTTTCGGTATAAACAGAATTGTTATTTCTGAAAAACGCCAGACCTAATGTTCCCTGGTTATTATAAAGCGAATCTGTTATAAAAACGCTATCTTTTCTATCGAATGCATTTGGTTCCCATAATGTCCAGGTAGCTAAAAAATTTTCGTTTGACAATAATCCATCTTTCAGAACGTCAATAATCTGTTCGCGTGTACCATTAACTTCCCTGATCAATAAAGCTCTTTTTTCCATTGATCGGGCTGTTTCTAAAGCTACGTTAAAATATTTCTCCGTATCATAAGCCGCTTTTCGTGAAATCTCTTTGGCCATCTTTTTTGAATCCTGATAAACATCTTTGCGATGATTTATACCCAGAAACAAAAAAAGAAACAGAAATACCAGAGCCGTTACAATAGCAACGATTACTGCAACAGTAAGACTCCTTGTATCTCTTTTTTGCATTTTTTACTGTCTTTGTTTTCTTTTAAACAAGCTAAATCAAGCCTTTACATCTCAAATTTAAATTAAATTATTAAAGTTCTTAATTATTTTAATTAAATATTCGAATTTAATACCTCTCTCAACGATCAATTAAAATTAAATTAATACATTTATTTTTTAAATGATGAATTTATGAAAACACCCATTTTTTTAATAATGTTCTTTTCAATGCTTTGTGTTAATTGTGCTGACAACATTAATTTAGACCAAGCGAAGCAGCAGATGATGCAAACAGATATTGATTTCTCAAATCGCTCGGTCGAAGTTGGAAGTCATAAGGCATTTATTGAGTTTGCAGCACATGATGTAGTTCTCTTAAAACCAAATTCCTTCCCCATTGTCGGGATTAATGCTTTGGAACAAAGCTATATTGGCAAATCTGATTCAACCTACAAACTAACCTGGAAACCAAGCTATGCAAAAATTGCTAAATCAGGTGAATTAGGCTACACATATGGCATTTGGAATTTAGAAGTTTTATCAGGTGAATACAAAGGAGTCATTTCACAAGGCACCTATGCCACAATCTGGGAAAAGAATGAAAAAGGAGAATGGCGCTTTGTTCTCGATACTGGAAACGATGGGTTAAAACCAATAAACAAGGAATAATATTCATAAAATAATAATTTCTCAGCTTCAAATTATTATTTTTGCATATTAAAATTAAACAATAAAAGGGCTAAAGCCCTTTATTAAAAGTTATTTATTAATAACCCCAGCCTTAAGGCTGGGGTTATAGAAAAGTGAAGAACCAAAGGACTTTAGTCCTATAATTGTTTATTATTAAAGAAAATTCTTGTGAAAAAGCCTGATATTAAAACCATTTTTGATTCGTTCAATCAGTTTAATATTCTGATCATTGGCGATGTAATGATCGATTCGTACATGTGGGGCAAAGTAAACCGGATATCGCCCGAAGCACC
>JAVEZW010000021.1:6603-25289 GCA_034002805.1 Bacteroidales bacterium
TTGTGAAAAAGCCTGATATTAAAACCATTTTTGATTCGTTCAATCAGTTTAATATTCTGATCATTGGCGATGTAATGATCGATTCGTACATGTGGGGCAAAGTAAACCGGATATCGCCCGAAGCACCTGTACCTATTATTATGAGTACACATCAGGAAAACAGACTTGGTGGAGCTGCCAATGTAGCGTTAAATATTCAATCGTTAGGTGCAAAACCAATTTTATGTTCGGTAATTGGTAAAGACTCAAAAGCAAAAACCTTTTTAGGGTTGTTAAAAAAACAAAATTTAACATCCGAAGGAATTTTAGAAGATGAAAACCGCAAAACAACAGTTAAAACCAGAATAATTTCGAATAACCAACACCTGTTGCGGGTTGACGAAGAGGTTGATTTTGAACTCGATAAAGACATTGAGAAATCTTTTATAAATCACATTTTAACGATCTTAAAGAAAACTAAAGTCGATGCCATTATTTTCGAGGATTACGATAAGGGTTGTATTACGCCAACTGTAATTAAAAAAGTGGTTGAGTTCGCAAATAAAAATAACATTCCTACTCTTGTTGATCCAAAACGAAGAAATTTTTTGGAGTATAGCAATGTTACCCTTTTTAAACCAAACTTTAAAGAATTAACTGAGGGACTTAAAATTGAAATTAAAAAAGGAGATTTTGAGGGAATCTTTAATGCTTCGAAAAAGCTTCATAAAACATTATCGGCCAAATATATACTGGTTACATTGTCGGAGCTTGGTGTTTTTATTAGTTTTGACAATAAATACAAAACATTGCCAGCCGAAATTAGAGATATCGCTGATGTTTCAGGCGCAGGGGATACAATAATTAGTATTGCCAGCTTATGTTTGGCTGCAGACTTAAGTCCAGAGCTTATTGCAGGTATTTCGAACCTTGCCGGCGGATTAGTTTGTGAAAAAGTAGGTGTAGTTCCGATCGATAAAAATCAGTTGTTAAATGAAACAATCTTAAAATACTCCTAACCTTTTTTAAATTTAATAGATTCATTTTAAATAAGTAACCTGTTCCAAATACACATGAATCGTGTATTTTTTGAAAGAATAACAACAATATCATTGTTAATAATTTGTTAATAACTACAAAAAAAATGTTTACAAATCTTCTTTAACACCGCTTTTAAAAGCTTATAAAATTGTATTTTTGAAATCCTGTAAAAGGAAAATAACTATAGTAACAAAAACAAAGCAAATCCAATAAAATCAAACATGGGAAAAGTAATTGCTTTAGCAAATCAAAAAGGTGGAGTTGGCAAAACAACTACCGCTATTAATTTAGCCGCCAGTTTGGCTGTTCTCGAAAAGAAAGTCATTATTGTAGATGCAGATCCTCAGGCAAATGCCACATCTGGAACTGGTTTCGATATTAGAGCTATAAAAACAAGTATTTATGAATGTTTGGTTGATGACTTAGATCCAAAAAGCATTATTCTTAATAGCGATATTGAAGGTTTAGATTTAATTCCCTCTCACATCGACCTTGTTGGTGCCGAAATAGAAATGTTAAATCAACCTAACCGAGAATATATTCTAAAAAAGGTAATCGAAAAGTTTAAAAATGACTACGATTATATTCTTATCGATTGTTCTCCATCGCTTGGTTTAATTACGGTAAATGCATTAACTGCTGCAGATTCGGTAATTATACCTGTACAGTGTGAGTACTTTGCGCTCGAAGGATTAGGCAAACTGTTAAATACTATTAAGATAATTCAGACACGCTTAAATAAAGATCTTGAGATTGAAGGATTCTTATTAACCATGTACGATCCTCGATTACGATTATCAAATCAGGTGGTTGATGAAGTTAAGAAGCATTTTCAGGATATGGTTTTCGAAACTATTGTGCAGCGTAATATTAAGCTTAGCGAGTCGCCAAGCTATGGCAAACCAGTTGTATTATATGATGCAGCATCAAAAGGATCGGTAAACTACTTAAACTTAGCTCGCGAACTTTTGCAACGAAATGATAAAACAAAAATCGCCAACGCGGCTAAAATAGTTGAATAAATAGATTAGTAAAGATTAAACACACAAAATAATGGCACAACGAAATGCATTAGGCAGAGGATTAGGAGCATTGATTGACGATGCAGGACAAGAACATACCGTAAATGCCGACTCAGTTAATGAGATTGAGATTAACCGAATTGAAGTTAATCCATTTCAGCCCAGAACAAAATTTGACGAAGAAGCTTTAAAAGAATTAGCCAGTTCGATAAAGCAATTGGGCATTATTCAACCTATTACCGTTCGTAAAATTGACGATCGTAAATTTCAGTTAATAACTGGTGAACGTCGTTTAAGAGCAGCTCAGCTGGCAGGATTAAATAAAATACCAGCATTTGTTCGTTTTGCAAACGATCAGGAGATGCTCGAAATGGCCCTTGTGGAGAATATTCAACGCGAAGACTTAGATGCCATTGAAGTTGCCATAAGTTACCAACGACTTATTGAAGAATGCAAGTTAACCCAGGAAAGCATGAGCGACAGGGTTGGTAAAAAAAGATCAACCATATCAAATTACCTACGATTACTTAAGTTACCTGCTGAGATCCAGCTTGGTATCCGCGATAAAAAGATTACCATGGGCCATGCACGTGCACTAATTAATGTTGAGAACGAAAAAACTCAACTAAAAATCTATTATAAGATTATTGATGAAGACCTTTCGGTAAGAAAAACCGAAGATATTACCCGCGATATAAATATTCCCAAACCCGATGTTCAAAAGGAAAAAGTACGACTCCCGGAGGAATACGAGCAACTTAAAAAACATCTTGCAGACCATTTTAATTCGAAAATAGAGTTTAACAGGAACAATAAAGGAAGCGGTAAAATTGTTATTCCTTTTAAATCAGATGAAGATTTAGAGAGAATTATGGGAATTATCGATAAAATGAAATAATTTTGCCCCAATCATAACTAATACACTTGTTGGTTTGCAGGGTAAAACTAAATATTCCATTCGAAGTAAGCACCTTCTGTTTATTGTGCTAATTTGTATTTCGTTAAATACTTATGGCCAGAATGACACCCTGATTACCGGTGATAAAACAATTTTACCAACCGACATATCTACTATACATTCGCCACACAAAGCAACCATGTATTCGGCGCTGGTGCCTGGTTTAGGACAGATTTACAATAAAAAATACTGGAAACTACCTGTTATTTATGGACTAGCTGGGATTTTTATATATACCTTTGATTACAACAATAATCAGTATAATAAATTTACCAATGGGTATCTCGATATGAAATCAGGTAAAATTGATTCGTTTGAAGGATATTCGAATGTAGAAACGATTACTAAAATACGCGATAATTTTAAAAGAAACCGGGATTTAAATGTTATAGTCCTTGCGGCAGTTTATTTGCTTAATGTTCTCGATGCCACAGTTGATGCTCATTTAATGGATTATGATATCAGTAATGATTTATCATTAAATTTGCAACCCTCTTTAATAAACTCTTTCAACAACCAACAAGCAATTGGTTTTACATTAAGTTTTAATTTTAATAAAAATTAATTTCCCTTATTGGGTTTTCAACAACTCTCATCAATTAAAAATTGATTGTGTTTATAAGAATTAACAATTAATAACAAAAAATATTTCTTTTTTAAGTTGAATTGCGCTTATTTCGGGCAACAAATACTTAGTAAACCAAACTATTATTGTCATGTTTAAAAGAAAAATCATTGTATTACTAATAATATCACAATTCATATTTTTTGCTGCAAAACCAATAAATCCGGAAAACGACACATTACATTACGGAGTTGAATATTACTCAAACTTCGAAGACAACCTGGACAGCTTATTAAACTTGTGGTACGTAAAAAACTCAATAAAAACAAATTACGCGGTTCAATACAACGAATTTGCAGATATACCAGAGTTTTCAGATTCGGTATATATGGAACGCTTAAAAAATTTGCCATCAGTAGTTGAATTAAACTATAACTCAATAGTACGAAACTACATCCATGTTTATACAAAAAAACGAAGAGAGAATGTTCAGTCGATGATTGGACTATCCGATTACTATTTTCCTATGATCGAAGAGATTTTCGAAGGATACGGATTGCCCACCGAGCTAAAATACATGGCAGTAATTGAATCGGCATTAAATCCAAGAGCTGTTTCGCGGGCCGGTGCTACCGGTATGTGGCAGTTTATGTACGGAACAGCCCGAATGTATAATTTAACCATAAACTCATTTGTTGATGAACGTCGCGATCCGGTTAAAGCAACTCATGCAGCTGCTAAGTTTCTTCAGGATTTATACGGTATGTTCGGCGACTGGACACTTGTGATTGCCGCTTACAACTGCGGACCCGGCAATGTAAATAAAGCTATTCGCCGTACTGGAGGCAAAAGAGATTTCTGGCAGCTCTATTATCATCTGCCTCGCGAAACCAGAGGTTATGTACCAGCATTTATAGCTGCAGCATATACCATGAATTATTATCAGGAGCATTATATTGCACCTGTTATTCCGAAAATTTCTATTGCAACAGATACAATAATGATTAATGACAATGTGCATCTAAGGCAGATTTCAGAAGTATTAGGTATACCATTACAGCAACTACGAGATTTAAATCCACAGTATAAAATCGATATTATCCCGGCAAAAGGTTACCCTTATCCCGTAACTGTTCCTTTGGATTTCGCAGGTAAATTTATTACTTGTCAGGATTCTATTTTTTCTTATAAAGATTCTACTTTCTTCACAGCTGATAATTCGATAAAAAATCCTCAAAAGTCATATTACATACCACAAGCACCAACAGGAAGAGAAAAACTTGTTTACACAGTAAAATCTGGCGATAATCTTGGATTTATTGCCGAGTGGTATAATGTTGGCTTATCAGACCTAAGGTATTGGAATAATATTCATGGGAACAGAATCAGAGTTGGGCAGAACCTTTTTGTATACGTGCACAAAAACAACGTAAGTAAGTACAGCAACATAAACTCCTTAAGTTTTGAAGAAAAACAAAAAAGGATTGGTAAATCGGTTACTCCACCTGACGAAATCGTTGAACAGCCGAGCTACAGCGGAAACTACGTTTATTATACAGTAAAATCGGGCGACACTTTATGGGAGATAGCTAAAAGATACCCTGGAGTAACAGAAAGCGATATTATGAAACTAAATAATTTGACCAGCGGAAGATCTTTAAAAGCTGGACAGATTATAAAGATTAAACCTAAAAGCTAATCCATTAAAGTAATTTGGCAATCTCTATCTTTTAGGTTTCGACCCCATAATAAAAGTCAGTGAGCCTCCTTTTCCGATTTCGGAATGCAACAGATAATTCTGCTTAATTTCTTTATTATTTAACAGGATTTTTTGAACATATATATTCTTCTGATTCTGATTTTTAACATCAATCAATAAAACGTTACCATTCTCAAAGTTTATTTTTGCCGATTTTATAAGCGGGCTTCCGATTGCATATTCATCACTTCCCGGGCACACAGGATAAAAACCAAGTGCACTGAAAACGTACCACGCTGACATTTGTCCTGCATCATCATTTCCGCATAAGCCATCGGTTGTATTCGAGTACATAGTTTCCATGATCATTCGTACACGTTCCTGTGTTTTCCATGGCTGGTTTGTCCAATTGTACAAATACGGAATATGATGCCCTGGTTCATTTCCATGAACATAATTCCCTATTATTCCATCACGGGTTATATCTTCGGTTTCGGCAAAATGTTCATCATCAATATGCATGGTAAATAACGAATCGAGATGCTGAACAAATCGGTTCTTCCCTCCCATCATTTCAATCATCTTATCAGGCTGATGCGGAACATACAAGCTATAGTTCCATGCATTTCCTTCGATAAATCCCTGACCATGAGTACTCAAGGTGCTAAAATCCTTTTTCCAGTTACCATCCGATAACTTAGGACGCATAAACCCAATCCTTTCATCATAAACATTTTTAAAATATTGTGAGCGTGTAATAAATTTATCGTAAGATATCTTATTGCCTGCTTTGTCAGCAATTTGAGCTATACACCAGTCATCGTAGGCATATTCGAGAGTTTTTGAAACTGATGATGAGTTTTTATCTTCGGGTACAAAACCCAGCTCCGTGTAATAGTTTATTCCATCGTAATATTGATTTTCGGCAGTATTTACACAAGCAGAAAGCAATGAATTGTAGTCAAAACGATCATCCAGATTTCCTTTAATCAGTGCATCAGCAATTACAGGTACACTGTGATATCCAATCATGCACCAATTTTCGTTTGCATAATGCGACCAAACAGGCAACATATTGTGTACACTTTGGTTATAATGCTCAACCATCGATTTAACCATATCGGCATTACGTTTGGGTTGAATTAAATTAAACAATGGATGCAATGCTCTGTAGGTATCCCAAAGTGAGAATATAGTATAATTTGTAAAGCCTTTGGCATAATGAATATTCTGATCAAGTCCTCGATAGGCGCCATCAACATCCATATATGTAATTGGACCAAGAAACGTATGATATAACGCTGTATAAAATGTTTCTTTATCTTTATCCGAAATCGATTCGATTTCTATCTTACTTAATTCTTTATTCCACATCTCCTGGCTTTGTTTTTTAACCAGATCAAAATCCCAGTGAGGAATTTCTACGAGAAGGTTTTTCATTGCTCCTTCAGTACTTACGGATGATAATGCAAACTTGATTTTTATTTTTTCACCCTCAGCAGTTTTAAAATCGAAATAAGCCCTGATATCTTTACCTGCCATTTCGGGGAAATTTTTAGACTCATCAAACTTGCGCCAAAATCCTTTATAAATACTTTGATCGTACTTTTTATGGCCGTACTCTTTAAACGGTTTCGAAAATACCATCGCAAAATAAACAGTTCGTGTTCTTGCCCATCCATTTGTTTGGCGGTAACCAGTAATTAACGTATCGTTCTCAACCCGAACAAATGTCCAAACGTTTTTATCATCATAATTATAAATCCCTGAAATAAGATCTAATATAATGTGTGCATTTTCTGACTTGGGAAAAGTATATTGATGAAATCCAACACGGTTTGTTGCAGTAAGCTCTGCTTGAATAGAATAATCATCTAAAAAGACTTTATAATATGCAGGTTGAGCAATTTCGGTGATATGATTAAATCTGGATCTGTATCCACTTTCAGGATTATCCGATGTTCCTGGGTTCAATTGCAGATTGCCAATGGTAGGCATTACTAAAAAATCACCCAAGTCCGAATGGCCTGTTCCGCTAAAGTGGGTATGACTAAAACCGACAATGGTTTTGTCATCATACTGATAACCTGAACAATACTTGTAAACATTGCCATTATATTTTCCATTCAACTCATACTGAACGGTATCGGTTTCGGGGCTTAACTGAACCATTCCAAAAGGTACTGTTGCTCCAGGATAGGTATGACCCATATTTTTTGTACCAACCAACGGATTAACATAGTTGATAAGATTTTGTGTTCTGGTTTGGCCAAATGTTTTTATTGAAACAAAACATAAAAACACAATAAGGATTTTTTTCATAATCTGATCTTAATATTTAGCACACATTAACGCATTAAAAATAAAACTTTCCAAAAGTATTATCCTCTGGAAAGTTAAATTTATTTAAATATTTATCTATCTAAGCGGATGTTGCAACTTCGATCATCTCCTGTGCTTTTTCTTTGCCCAGGTAATTATCAATAATATAATGCATCCAATAAATTACAGGAGTTAATACAATAGCTATAGTTATTTTATATAGATATTGAATTAACCCAACCGAAAGAACCTCAATAAATGACCAATTACCAAGCAGATAAAATGCAATAAACAGAATTAAGAAACTATCAACAAGCTGTGAAACAACTGTGGAACCTGTTGCTCGTAGCCATAACCACTTATGGTTTGTTAGTTTTCTAAGATAATGAAATGTATAAGCATCGACCAACTGACCAACAAGAAACGCCGTTATTGAGCCAACAATAATCCCTAAACCTTGTCTAAAAATGGTATTATAAGCAAAATTAATATTGAAAACATTACCATCAGGATCGACAGCATTATTTTCTAACCAAAAATCAGCTGGTGGAGATTTTGTTGTTAAAATAACAATTACAAATGAGTATGAAATTAGTAATGCTGCAATAACACTAATTTTTCTAACACCTTTTCTTCCATAATACTCATTAATTATATCAGAAATAATAAAAACTATAGGCCAGATTATAACACCCACACTCATATTAAGACTAAGTAATGAATCTCCAATAAACGGGATGTTTAATGGTTTCATGTTAAAAATCTTTTCGAGTGAAAGAATTTTTACACCAATAAACTCTGCAATGAGAGCATTGGTAATAAAAAGAGCAGATAAAATGATAAACAGATTATGGTACTTCACGGAAACAGGTTGGTCCTTACCCATTTAGATTGATTTTAATTGATTAAACCAAAGATATTAAATATTTAACACATTACAATACAGATTTTTCGAGAAAAAATATTTGTTATATTCTCCAACATTAAATAATCATTTACTATTGCATAAATAAAACTAACAGATTACTAGGTTTTAGTGTTTTTCAATAAATCTTACTAAAAGTTGTACAATTATATTTTAAACACAGATTAGCCCTGTTTGGTTTAATAATTAAATAAATAATGATATATTTAACTTCGGTTTTTCAATAATAGGTTTATGGCACTAAAATTTTTATGAAGCCTTTTAAAACGTTAGTATTCATTCTCATTGTTTTAATTCTGCTTGCAATATTATCCTTCTTTTTCCCTTCACAGGGAATAAAAGTAGGTAAAGACAATATCCTTCAGTTTCCGTCAATTGAAGCAATTCTTGATTTGCAAAAAACAGAGCATAAAGATATTTCACAAATTATTAATCAGTACCAGGTTGAATTAATAAGCCCATTAATTGAACCCGACACACTTGAGTTTATTCCTGATAGCCTCGAATTTATTCCTGATTCAATCACTTCAATAACTCCAACTGATACAGTAAACACATTTACTAATACTGACACGAATAAACGAATTACTACTCCCGGATCGGTAAAGCAACGAATCGAATATCAGGATAATGATCCACAGGTTCTTTATTCGCTATTCAAATCATTTCAACAACTTAAATACTCTGGTGATTTAATTCGAATTTTGCATTATGGTGATTCACAGATTGAAGGTGACCGTATAAGTTCATATATCAGGAAAGAGCTTCAGAAGGAATTTGGTGGTTCAGGAATTGGTTTATTCCCGGCAGTTATAATTGAAGGAACTAGTATTTCTGTAGATCAAACGTTGACAGGTGATTGGGAACGATATACCATGCAGAGCATCCGAACTGGTGATATTTATCATAAACGACTTGGCGCTTTAATGAGTTTTAGCCGTTTTGCACCTGTTATTCGCGATGGAACCAGCATGTATTCTGCAGATATAAATCTTCGTAAATCGAATAACACCTATCTGAACACCCGAAAATTCAAACATTTTAAGATTTATTACGGCTACAATGAAAAACCATTTATTGCCGAACTTAAATATAAGGATCAAACAATTGATGCAGAGTTAGTTCCGGTCTCAAATCAGCTAAATCAGTTGTCATGGAAACTTGATGCAGGTATAAATGACATAACCTTACACTTTAAAGGAGAAGATAGCCCTGATATTTATGCTCTTTCGTTGGATGATTTTAAAGGTATTGCTGTTGATAACATTCCATTGCGTGGCAGCAGCGGAACAGATTTTACCAAAACGGATCTTGCATTTTTCAGATCCATGTACCAGATGCTTAATGTAAAACTAGTGCTTATGCAGTTTGGCGTTAACTTAGTGCCTCATATTCTGGATGATTACACGTATTATCAAAAACAGCTTGAGAAACAATTAAAAACTATTAAAAGTCTGCGACCTGATATAAGTATTATTGTAATCGGAGTTTCAGATATGTCGCGAAATGAAAGAGGAAATTTTGTTTCATATCCAAATATTGAAAAAATAAGAGATGCACAGAAAAATGCTGCATTTAATGCCGGATGCGGATTTTGGGATACATACGAAGCCATGGGTGGCAAAAATTCAATGCCTGCATGGGTTAATGCTGATCCTCCTCTGGCTCGAACAGATTTTACGCATTTCTCGTGGAAAGGCTCCATGGTAATTGCAAAAATGTTTTATGATGCATTGATGGCAGATTATAATTTATATATTGATTCTCAAACAAAACAAATGGAATTGAGCAGCAATGAGAACTAGCCTGATCCTTATATTTCTGTTTATGAGCTTGTCTGCATTTTGTCAAGGCATTTGCGATACGCTAGGCTTTATAAATTGCGAAAAAAATAATATTCAAATTGCTGAGGGCGAAAAGGAGAAAATCAACCAAGCAATAAATTCGGGCAGTTTAAGAATTATACATATTGGCGACTCGCATTTGCAGGCAGCTTTCGTTTCAGAAAAAATTAAACAACTACTAAATCAAAGTTTTCAGAACAACAAATCCATAGCATCACCAGGTTTTATTTTTCCATTTAGCATGGCACAAACGAATAATCCTTTTTTCTTTAGGATTGATTATAGTGGTAGTTGGACAAGAACACGGAATGTAGATGAATTTTTAAATTCGTCTGTTGGAATATCAGGAATAACTGTTTCATCGAAATCTCCAGAAATAGAGCTAAAAATCAAACTGGAAAACCAAAAATATACCTACAAATCAAAGTACTTCTTTGACAAAATGGTTTTACTTCACAATACATCTGGTACAGCAAAAATAAAGGCTAATAACATTAATGGAATTACTGATGAGCATGGAACAACATGGACTTTCGAAACGCCCATCGACTCTGTTCTATTTTCGATAACAAACTCAGATACTACTAAACAGATTGATTTATATGGAATAATTCTTGAGCTTCAAAACGCTCTTGTACAATACCATACGATTGGCGTAAATGGATCAATGGCAAAGTCATACCTAAAATGCGAATTGTTCGAAGATCATCTTAAATTGCTTAATCCTAATATGGTAATTGTATCTCTTGGAACAAATGAAGCATATAGCAACGATTTTTCGCGGGATGATTTTATTTTAAACTTTACCAATCTTTTATCTAAAATACATAACTCAAATCCTGATGCTGCAATAATTATTACTATTCCAAACGATCACTTTAAGAATGGTGTGCCAAATAAAAATGTTGAATTAGTGCGCGAAAGCATCTATCATCTTAGAAATTATTTTACGTTTGGCATCTGGGATTATTACGAGATAATGGGTGGAACCGGATCAATTAACGAGTGGCACAAAAAGAAACTTGCTGCTGACGACCGATTACATTTTAACAGAAAAGGGTATGAAATTCAGGGGGAGTTGTTTTTTGATGCATTTATTAACATGTTAAACTCTAAATAAACCAATTTTGGATTTTATTAAAAACATATTACTGTATTCCGAGAACAAGCCTTTATTGTTTACCAGTCTTTATTTCTGGGTGTTTTTTGCATTAGTGTTGCTTGTTTATTCATTTATTTATAAAAGGAATCCTTTACGAAACGCTTTTTTGTTTTTTGTCAGTCTTTTCTTTTACTACAAATCAGGAGGTTATTTTTTCACCTTACTAATATTCTCTACATTAGTTGATTATACTGCAGGAATTTTAATTTTTAAATCAAAAACAAACCTTAGAAAAAAAATCTTTTTAGCCATAAGCATCATTACCAATTTAACCTTGCTAGGATACTTTAAATATGCTTATTTTTTCACCGATATTTTTAACCAGACTTTTCAAACAGATTTTGAGGTAATCAACCAACTTGCATTATGGACAAATCAACTTACCGGATCGGGATTTGATATTTCAAAGATTATTTTGCCCGTAGGAATTTCCTTTTTCACTTTTCAAACCATTAGTTATTCCGTTGATGTTTATCGAGGGAAACTGGAACCAGTAAGAAGTATTATTGATTTTGGATTTTACGTTTCGTTTTTCCCACAACTTGTTGCAGGTCCAATTGTTCGGGCTGCAGAATTTATGCCTCAACTTTATCAGAAATACAGATTAACCAAACAAGAATTCGGGCATGCAATATTCTTAATTCTAAATGGTTTGATTAAAAAGATGATGATCTCAGATTATATATCCATCAATTTTGTTGATCGTATTTTTGATTCACCATCGTCTTTTACAGGATTCGAGAATCTTATGGCTGTTTATGGTTATTCTATTCAGATTTATTGCGATTTTTCAGGTTATACTGATATTGCAATTGGTATTGCACTTTTGCTTGGTTTTCGTTTACCCATAAATTTCAACTCGCCTTATAAAGCACTTAATATAACCGACTTTTGGCATCGATGGCACATTTCATTATCGTCCTGGTTACGCGACTACTTATATATTCCGCTTGGAGGAAGCAAAAAAGGTAAAATACGAACCAACCTTAACCTCTTAGTAACTATGATTCTTGGTGGTTTGTGGCATGGTGCCAATCTGCGGTTTATAATATGGGGTGGAATTCATGGATTAGGATTAGTAATTCACAAACTGTGGGTAAAACTTAATACATCTATAAATAAGTATTATTCGATTAAAACAAGCAAAAACTGGTTTACCCATTTCCTGTCTGTTTTTCTTACATTTAATCTGGTAAGCTTTGCATGGATATTTTTCAGAGCAGGAACAATGCAAGATGCCAGAACAATGATTTCACAAATAGTTTCAAATCCCCAACTTGAATTAATACCTATAATGATTTCATCATATTACAAAATCTTTCTGTTAATACTAATAGGCTTATTAATTCATTGGTTACCTGCCTCATTTAAGGAATATTACCGAGGTAAATTCATCCAAACCAATATTGCTAGTAAGGTTTTAATTGTAGTTGTAGTTATATTTTTAATTTATCAGGCAAAATCAGCAGAAATACAACCTTTTATTTATTTCCAGTTTTAGTTCCCTCTTTTTTGTTCGAAAATGGACAATTCATGTAATAAAATCGGGCAATAATAATTCTTTTTCTTACAACGATTTCATTCTTACCCCCTGATTTACTTCAACTTAAATAACATGGCATTATAAATGTTTGCTAATGCTTACGATAAGCATCAAAATATAAAATTGCTCGTCTATAATTCTGAAAAACATAAAATAGCAAAATAATGCATAAGACTTTTATACTGATATTGATTCTAACATTACTAGTTTGGAAGACATATCCACAGAACAATAGCCCTGAGAAAAGAGTCTACAATACTCAAAAAGTAACAGGCGAATCGCCATTAATTAATGGTTTTATCGATGAAGAATCGTGGAACCAGGTTGAATGGTCTGATGATTTTATACAACGAGAGCCAAATCATGGTGCACAACCATCGCAACAAACAGCAATAAAGATTTTGTATGATGATGAAAACCTTTATGTAGCAATTAGGGCTTTTGATAACGAACCCGATAAAATTGTAAAACGAATGTCGCGTCGCGATGGTTTTGATGGCGACTGGGTTGAAATAAATATCGATAGCTATTTTGATAAACGAACAGCTTTTTCTTTTACCGCTTCGGTTTCGGGAGTAAAAGGTGATGAAGCCATAACCAACGATGGCAATAACTGGGACTCAACCTGGGATCCAATATGGTATGTTAAAACAAGTATCGATAGTTTAGGTTGGGTTGCCGAGATGAAAATCCCGTTTACCTCGCTTCGGTTTAGCAATAATAAAGAATTTCAGATTTGGGGATTACAGGTTAACCGTCGGTTTTACAGAAATCAGGAAAGATCAACCTGGCAACATGTGCCAAAAGAAAACTCAGGTTGGGTTCGTAACTTTGGCGAACTCCACGGTATTAAAGGAATAAAACCAAAAAGACAATTTGAGATTTCACCCTATTCACTCGTTAAGATCGAAACCTACACAAAAGATCCTGAAAATCCCTTTTCAAAAGGCAAAGAATGGGGATATGGAATTGGTTTAGATGGTAAAATAGGAATAACGAATGATTTTACACTTGATTTTTCTATAAATCCCGATTTTGGGCAGGTTGAGGCTGACCCATCAGAAGTAAATCTCACCGCTTTTGAATCCTATTTCGAAGAAAAAAGACCCTTCTTTATCGAAGGAAGAAATATAACTAACTTTCAAATTTCGAGCGGAGGAAATTCGTTTGCCTTGGATAACCTTTTTTATTCACGCCGCATTGGCAGAAGTCCACACTATTATCCTGATGTTGATTCAGATAATAATGAATATGCTGATGTACCCGAGAACTCAACGATTCTTGGAGCATTAAAACTTACCGGAAAAACAAAAGACGGATTGTCCATAGGTATAATTGAAAGTCTTGCAGCAGAAGAAAAAGCAGATATCTCTCGACAAGGAGTAAAAAGCACTGAGACTGTGGAACCAATGACCAACTATTTTATCGGAAGAGTTCAAAAAGATCTTAATAATAACAATACAATAATCGGAGGAATGTTGACCTCAACCAATAGGTTTATTGATGACGCACACCTATATTTTTTAAATACAGATGCATATACAGGAGGCATCGATTTTACTCAATACTGGAAAGATAAAAAATATTATTTAAAGATGAATTTTGCAATGAGCCATATTAAGGGCGACAGTATTGCTATTATTGGGCAGCAAAGCTCATCAAGAAGATATTTTCAGCGACCTGATAATAACTACAACACTTTTGACTCCTCCAGAACAACGCTTACAGGCCAGGCAGGAACCATTGAGTTTGGTAAACAAGGATACAGCAAATGGAGATGGTTATTTTGGTTAACATGGCGATCGCCCGAATTCGAAACTAATGATGTAGGATTTCTGCATCACTCCGATGCAATATTTCAGGTTTTCTGGGCCGGATATAGATTTACTGAACCATTTAGCATTTTCAGATCGATGCAGATAAACATAAACCAGTGGACAGGTTGGGATTTCGGATTAAACAATAATTTTTATGGAGGAAATGTAAATGCAAACATGGAGTTTAAAAACTATTGGCAATTTGGCGGAGGTATAAACCTCGACGGAGGATCAACTTCAAATACATTATTGCGTGGTGGTCCATCAATTAAATATCCTGGTACCAGCAATTATTGGTTAAGTATAGGAACTGATAGCAGAAAAAAAATTCAGTTAGCTAGTGAAGCAAGCAGTAATTATGGTTTCGAAAACTCATCAAAGAACTCCTATTTTGGCATTTCCCTGGTTTACAGGGCACTGAATGCATTGCGTATTGCTATTGCTCCGGGTATCTCTTATGCAAACGACAAACTACAGTATGTTACAAAAGAGGAGTATAATAATGCGGACCGATATATATTTGCAACCATTGATCAAGTGACTACCAGCGTAACTCTGCGAATTGATTATACAATAACACCTGAATTTACAATACAGTATTACGGATCGCCTTTTATTAGTGCTGTTGATTACTACGATCCAAAATATATTACCAATCCAAATGCAGAAAGATTTGAAGATCGATTTAGTACGGATGTTTCCTTTTCAGGTGATGATTTCGAAAACGGATATGACTTTAATTTCCGACAGTTTAGATCGAACCTGGTTGCACGATGGGAATATCGTCCGGGATCGTTGATCTATCTTGTATGGACACAAAGTAAAACAGGCAGTGTTGCAACAGGCGATTTTTCTTTTATCGATGATATGGATGGATTATTTAATCTTCACCCACAGAATGTTTTCTTACTCAAATTCTCATATCGGATCGGAAATTAATCTATAAGTACTCATAATAAATTCTGGGCTGAAGCCCTTAACTTGATAATCTATTAACACCAGGCTTAAGCTTGGTGTTATTTTTACTAATGTCTTAAACATTAGTCCTTTATTATTGTTTTACATCATGTCCGGTCTTCTACGGAATGTTTTTTTGATTTGTTTTTAAAAATTTAATACCTTTCCAATCCATCAAAACAATAATTATCATGAGAACACTAATAAGTATAATTTGCCTTTTCACTCTAAATATAAACATGGTTATGGCACAAGATTTACAACAAGATACATTTTCAACTCCAAACGGTGAGCTTACCATTAATTTCGTAAAACATGCATCACTCTTTTTCGAGTTTGATGGTAAAATAATACATATCGATCCGGTTTCGGGTATGGGAAATTACGAGTCGTATCCAAAGGCAGATCTTATTTTTATTACACATCATCATGGTGATCATCTGGATATAAATGCAATTAATCTTATTAAGAAAGAAAATACCCGGATTATTTTAACTGAAAAATGCAAAGAGATAAATGAAGGTCTTTCGGATGTTATCATTATGAAAAATGGCGACCTTTTAACTATTAACGGACTTGAGATTGAAGCAATACCTGCTTACAATATCGAGAACAAACGCCCCAATGGCGATCCTTTTCATCCAAAAGGAGAAGGTAATGGGTATATCATAAATTTTGGCGGTAAAAGAGTTTTTATTGCAGGCGATACAGAAAACACTCCCGAAATGAAAAATTTGAAAAATATCGATATTGCATTTTTACCTATGAATCTGCCTTATACCATGACACCCGAAATGGTTGCCGATGCCGCAAAAGCTTTTAAACCAAAGATTTTGTATCCATATCATTATAGCAATACAGATACATCGATCCTTACAGAGCTATTAAAGGATGAAAAAGAGATAGAAGTAAGAATAAAGAAAATGTAAAAAGTATTCCTATAAAACGTGTTTACCAAATTCTTTAATCTGATTGTAAAGATTCTTTAGTTCAATAATATCTGAATTCTTTTTCCAGTTTAAATAAGTATAGCGGATTTTAGCCCAAAGTTTTTTAAACCCAATATAATAATGGAACGCAAATAATCCAGTTAATGGAAGACTTATAACAAACAGCAATGTAGGCCAACCAAAACCAACCAAAAATCCACATATAATTGCCAAAACAATATAGAAAACGGGGAATAATAACAACCCAATTACCGACCTGAATGAACTCAGAAACTGTGGGTCTTTTACTTTTTTTGTAAGTTTTACCGGAATAGTAAATGGAATAATATTAAACAATGCACCATATAAAAATACTGGTAAAAGGCCAATCATTAAAAATGTTTGCAAGATTATTCCGAAAACAGAATAAGAAGGTTTTTGAGTTACCCAGAGTCTTAAATTTAACTTTTGAAGAATTGATTTAAAAGAACCCACTTTTTCGTTGAGCTGATTAGCTATCTCTGGTTTTTCAGTTACAAACTGATTCAGTTTATTTACTATTTTTTGTTCTGCGAAAAACTGATCGGGTTGTTTTCCTTTTTTAACATTCATCTCGTGAAGGAAAAAATACCTTAAAAAGTCAATCATATCGTAATAATCAACACTTTCGATATGGATAATATACTTTTTTAACTCTGCTTCGACTCTTTCGCGTAATAAATTCATTCCGCGTGGCTGATTTTCCTTATAAGCTTCATAATAATCCGAAACATTGATTGCATCGCCAAAATAAACAAATAGCTTACTTCCAAAATTTATATAGTTGCTATAATCAAGACCAACCGGAATTATCTTTATATTTAATTTATAATCATTCGATTCTTCAGCTTGCAAAGCAATTCGTGAAATTCCTTTTTTAAGTGGTCGTAAACGCCTAAATCCCAAATGACTGCCTTCGGGTAATATCACTAATCCATTTTTATTTTTCAAAACATCAATTGTTTTCTGAAAAATGGCATCGTTATTTCTTAAGCTTTCTTTACCATCGCGAATTCGGTAAATTGGAAGAATCTTGAAGAATGTAAGAATATTGCTTATGGTTTTTTTATTAAAAATATCAGCACGGGCCATAAAAACAGGTTGTTTTTTAACCGTAGCTAATAGAGCTAAAGCATCCATTAAGGCATTCTGATGATTTAAAGCAAAAATAATAATCTCATCTTTTGGTACTTTATCGTAATTTAAAGATTTGGTTTTAAAAAATATCTTAAAAATATAGCACACATAAGGTCTTAACAAAGCGTGTCCTATCGAAAATTTCTCAATTTTATTTCGGTTCGTTCCCATAAAAATGTATTATTCTTTTGTATTAATTATAGGGCGGCGCGACCAATAATACGCCAAAGCTAACCCGGATATTATATGCCATATACCCCACCAGGCTGCAATAAAGGCCATTCCACCCATATGCAAGTCTGGTGGAAATATTTTTGGATTAAAAATGAGTACAAGTCCTAACCCGGAATTCTGAATCCCTGTTTCTATCGAAATTGTTCTTCTATCATTTTCAGGTAATTTAAAAATTCGGCTTATGGTAAAACCAGATAATAAGGCTAGTCCATTATGAGCAAAAACTATTATAGCAATTAAATGGATATATCTCATAAAATAACTAAAGTTATTAGCTAATGCCGCTACTACAAAACCCATAAAAATAATTATTGAAATAATTTTAATAGGTTTTAAAATTTTCTGGGTTGTTTCAGGAAATTTTTTTGCAAATAACATCCCTAATATTAATGGTATTCCAAGCAATATAAATACGGTTTGAAACATCTGAATTGGATCAATTTCAATTGGTCGTAATAATGGATGCGACTTTGCATAAAGTCCTCCCCAAAAAGCAAAGTTAAATGGGGTCAT
>JAVEZW010000022.1:0-25225 GCA_034002805.1 Bacteroidales bacterium
AGATTCTTAAGAAAATATTGCCAGATTCAATCCAACGATTTGTTACTGGCCTTTTCTATGGCTGGTATGGCAATTATTCATCCTGGGATGATGCAAATAGTCATGCTTCTGGTTACGATTCTCAATTAATAGTTGAGAAAGTAATCAGCTCAACAAAACAAGTTAAAGATGGAAAAGCAGCATATGAAAAGGATTCTGTTTTGTTTCAAAAGATAGATTATTCATATCCATTATTAACTAGTTTATTAAGGATTGCAGCCCAAAATAAAGGCCGATTAAGGGTATTAGATTTTGGAGGTTCCTTGGGAAGCACGTATTTCCAAAATAAAAAAATCTTACATGATTTGCCCGAAGTTAAGTGGTGCATTGTTGAGCAGTCGGATTTTGTGAAAGCTGGAAAAGAGTATTTTGAAGATGATAAGCTAAGGTTTTATTACTCAATTGATCAATGCATTGAATCAAACGAAATTGATATAATCCTGTTTTCGAGTGTGTTGCAGTATATCGAAAAACCTTATGAATTACTTGATGAGATAAAGAAAACAAATATTCAATATGTAATTCTTGATAGAACAGCTTTTATTAATAAAGATGATAGAATTACAGTTCAGAAAGTAAATCCCAACATATACAAAGCAAGTTATCCATGTTGGTTTTTTAATAAAGATAAGTTTATCAATTATATGAAATCGGATTTTGAATTAATAACCGAGTTTGATTCTCCCGACAGATCGAATATAAAATCTGAGTTTAAAGGTTTTTTGTTTAAGCGAATTAATGAATAAGTTTAGGAGTTATTTTAATTTGAGATTACATACCAGTTAAATATTTTTATTGTAGCCAATGCAATAAATCCTTGAAACAGTACTAATTTATCATGAAACCAAATTATTTATTACCTTTGGGTTAGTATGAAAATTATAAGTCAGCATATTAATCAGATCATTCAACTTTGTGAGATCAACAAAGTTAGAACTCTCTTTGCTTTTGGCTCTGTGACCACAGATAAATTTAAGCAAGATAGTGATATTGACTTAGTGGTAGATATTGATGAAAAAGATCCCATTTCCTATTCTGATAACTATTTTAACCTTAAGTTTCAACTTGAAGATTTATTAAAAAGGCAAATTGATCTACTTGAACAAAAGGCAATTAGAAACAGATTTCTTAAAAGTGAAATTGATCGAACCAAAGTTCAAATCTATGAAAAAGGAAATTAAAACCTGGCTCGAAGATATCAAGCAATCAATCGAAGAAATTGAATTATTTCTATCCCCAAAAAGGAACTTTATAGAATTTCAAAATGACCTAAAAACAAGAAAAGCTGTTGAAAGAAATATAGAAATCATTGGCGAAGCTGTTAATAGAATTTTGAAAGTTGATCCTTCATTTAAAATAACTAACGCAAGAAGAATTGTTGATACAAGAAATAGGATTAGTCATGGTTATGACACTATTTCCATTGACATAATTTGGGCTATAGCGGTAAAAGACTTGAAAAACTTATATATTGAAATCAAAAAAATACTTGAAGAATAAATTCCACTATCTGCAAGTTGTTACTTCCTTAATTAAAATATCATAATGGCTTATCTGATAGATTTAAAAACATTCACCGACAAACGAGGTAATTTAACAGTAATAGAAAAAGTGCTCCCTTTTGATATTAAAAGAGTGTTTTATATCTATGGTGTTGATGATTCAATTAGGGGAGGGCATAGGCATCACAAAACTATCCAGGCTGCTATTTGTATAAAAGGCGAATGTAAAATATTTAATAATGATAGTAATATTGAAGAACATTTTCACTTAAATAAACCTTCGATGTGTTTAATACTCGAACCTAAAGACTGGCATCAGATGTATGATTTTTCAGATGATGCAATTTTAATGGTGTTGGCTTCCGAAAACTTTGATGAAAAGGACTATATCTTCGATAAATACAATGATTGAATACGAAAACCTGAGTAAATCGAATCAACCATTTTTTGAAGAATTTAAAAAGGGTTTTTCAGAGGTACTTGAATCTGGTTGGTTTATCCTTGGGAAAAAAGTAGAGAAATTTGAGCACGAGTTTGCTTCTTATCTAGGTGCAAAATATTGCGCATGCGTTGCTTCGGGCCTTGATGCATTGACTCTTTCAATTCTATCACTCGACATTCCAAAAGGATCTGAAATTATTGTCCCATCTAATACATACATTGCTACTATCCTGGCTATTCTTCAGGCTGGACATAAACCTGTTTTGGTAGAACCAGATATTCGTACGTATAATATTGATCCATTGCTTATCGAACAGTCGATCACAAAAAATACACGAGCCATTATGGTTGTTCATTTATATGGCAAACCATGTGATATGGATCCTATTAATGAGTTATGCAGGAAGTATAACTTATTTTTAATCGAAGATTGTGCCCAGGCTCACGGTGCCAACTATAAAGGGCAAAAGGTCGGAACATTTGGACACATGGCTGCTTTTAGTTTTTACCCAACAAAAAACCTGGGTTGCCTTGGCGATGGAGGTGCAATTGTAACTAATAATCCTGAATTTTATGAGAAAGTAAAAATGCTTAGGAATTATGGTTCAAAAGTAAAATATTACAATGATTACATTGGTTTTAACTCCCGTCTTGATGAGGTTCAGGCAGCTTTTTTAAGCATCAAACTAAAACACCTTGATTCAATAAATAATCATAAAAGGAGTTTGGCTGCGCTTTATTTTAAAAATCTTAAGTCTGACTTTATTCAGCCAGTTCAAAATAGCGATTATTTTGATGTCTTTCATATCTTCAATATTCGACATGAGCAAAGAGATAAACTAAAAGATTATCTCCTTAAAAATGGGGTTAAAACAGAAATTCACTATCCTGTTCCTCCACATAAACAAAAAGCCCTTGAAACAATTGTAAAGGGTAATTTCAACATTTCAGAAGAAATTCACAGAACTACATTAAGCCTTCCGATTTCATCTTTTCATACCAAAGATGATATTTTCAGAGTTATTGAAATTCTGAATCGATTTTAAATTATTATTGATTTTAATACAAATTTTTAACGAATGATACTCGTTTTGTTTTTATGGCTTGTAACGTTTAGTATTTGCTATGTAATTGGATTAACCATTATTAATGTAATTAATAATAAATCCGTTAAAACAGATAGTGAATCTAATTTTGGAGTCGTTGAATATTTTTTATTGGGATTTCTTAGCTTATCGTTACTTACTGGGATTTTATCCTTGTTCTTGCCAATCGGAAATACTTTATTTAGAATTGTTTTTTCTAATGTTGTTGTATTATTTGTATTTCAATTTAAAGCATTTAAGAATCAGTATGATTACCAAAGAAACAAATTAAAAGAAATTGATAAAAAAGTTATCTTCTTGATTTTATTTCTGATCATCTTTGTTTTAATTGCTGCTGCACAAAAGATTTCTCTATGGGATACCCAATTATATCATTCTCAATCGATTAAATGGATTAGGAGTTTTCCTGTAGTTCCTGGTTTGGGAAATATTCATGGCCGTTTTGCTTTTAATTCGATGTTTTTTGTGATTTCCGGACTTTTTACCTTCGAATTTGGCGATGTGGTTATTTATCCACTAAACAGCCTTTTATTTTTACTGATAACCAGCAAGTTGGTAGTTTTACTTTTTAGGTCAATTGCTAATGAAGACTTATTTAAGACTGCTTTTTACCTTTTAATATTGGTCGGTTCAGTTTATTTGCTCATCAACTATATCAATACGCCATCGCCTGATATTAGCTGTGCCATTCTGATTATTTATGCTATTGTAAGCTTACTCAATCTACAAAATGAAGAGCAAGTCACCAGGTCGTTTGTGATTTTGATGAGTTTGTTGATTTTAAGCTGTATGGTTTATAAGTTGAGTTATGCTTTTGCTTTGCTGCTTCTTATTCCATTGTTTTTAAAATCAAAACCAGGGCAGTCATTCATGATCGTATTCATGTTGGGTTTATTGATTGGTATTCCTTATTTAATCCGAAATTATTATTTGTCCGGATACATCCTATTTCCTTATCCATCAATCGATATTTTTACTGTTGAGTGGAAAGTTCCTGTACAACAAGTTCTTGTTGAGAAATTTTGGATTGAAAGCTGGGCAAGGATTCCCGGAGTACCTTATCAGGAAGTGCTGGGCTTAAATCTTACCGAATGGTTTATGCCGTGGCTTAAATCTTTAAATGGCTTTGATAAAGTTATTCTGTTTAGTAATTTGTTTTTGTTTTTTCCATTGATCGGAAATTTAAAACGAAAACAATATATAATCGCACTTATCATCGTTACAATAATCATAAATCTTATTTTTTGGTTTATTAAAGCTCCCGATCCGCGATTTATTCATGGATTTTCTATTGCTGGTTTTGCATTCGTGATTTCCTATTTAATTCAAGTCATTCTAACCAAACAAAAAGCGATATTCCAACTCGGCAATTATTTAGTAATCGGATTAGTTTTACTGATTTTTTTAAGATTTATATCCTTTCCCTTAAATATCGCTAAAAATCCCAAATGGATAATTGCACCAGCCCCAATGGATAAACCTGAAATTCAACATTATGATAAGAGTTTTCATTATTCAGTTTCATTATCCGGAGAACGATGTTATAATGAAGAAATTCCATGTGTTCCTTACCCATTGGAAAATGTAATACTGAGAGGTGATGATTTAAGCGATGGTTTTAAAGTTGTAAAAAATTCGAATTAATTAATGATTCATATTTGTACTTACTTCGATTTCAATTTTTTACCACGTGGTCTTGCTCTTTATAATTCGATAAAGAAATTCCACTCTGAGTTTAAATTTTATGTGCTGGCATTTGATTCTGAGACATATGATTATCTCATAAACCTTAATGATTCAAGAATTGTTCCTGTATCTTTCCAAACCTATAACTCGTTTTTTAATACCAGTATTGACAACTATGAGGATAGAAAGCAGTATTATTTTTCTGCAACACCTAATATCTGTATTTATCTTCTTAATCAAAATCCCGATATTGATATTCTTCTTTACCTCGATGCTGATGTTTATTTATTTAGTTCGTTGGAACCACTTTATAACGAATTTGGAAATAGTTCTATTGGAATTTGTCCTCACAGATTGCATCCAATAGTTAAAAGTTTAACAAAAAATCACGGAATATATAATGTTGGTGTAAATCTGTTCAGAAATAATTCGGTGGGTAAAAAATGCCTGAATGATTGGAAACTAGAATGCGAAAGCTGGTATAAAGGAAAGCCAGGATATTATTTGAATTATTTCTCAGATCAGATTTTTCTTGATAAATGGCCAGAAAGGTATTCCGAAGTTAAAGTAATTCAACATATTGGGATTGATGTTGCCCCATGGAATGCTGCAAACTATAAGTTCAGGAAAGAAAATAATATCTTGTATGTGAATAATTGCCCAGTAATTATTTACCATTTTTCCGCGTTAAAAAGAGTTTCAGAACAATGCTGGAATGCAAATACCATAATTTACATGGCTTCTGTAAAATCGGTGTTGCTCGAGATGTATATCAACTATATAAAAGAAGTTGAGACAAACGATCGAAGTGATAAATTTGCTGTAATTCAGCTTTCTAAAAGCATCTGTAAAAGAACGTTTTATTGGGTTATGCAATTATTCTTAAACGAAGAAATTTATCGTTGATATGAAAGTGTCCATTATAACTGTTGTGCATAACAATGCATCGACCATTAAAAATGCAATCGAATCAGTTATTAATCAATCCTATCAAAATATAGAATACATAGTTGTTGATGGAGCATCAACAGATGGAACCATTGAAATTATTAGTAATTATAAGAATCAAATTGCGCATCTTATCTCTGAACCCGATACCGGGATTTATAATGCCATTAATAAAGGAATAAAATTAGCGACTGGCGATATTGTTGGTATTCTAAATTCTGACGATTTTTTTTGCAGCAATACTATCATTGAGAGAGTAGTAAAAGAATTTCTAAAAGACAATATAGATGCGGTTTATGGTGATGTACAGTTTGTGAATCCAAATAAAGAGAATAAAATCACAAGATATTATTCGTCTAAAAGGTTTAATCCCAACATGTTTAAGTACGGATTTATGCCTGCACATCCAAGCTTCTATGTTAAAAGATCATTTTTTAATGAATTGGGGTATTATAAGGAAACATATAAAATTGGCGCTGATTTTGAATTGCTGCTACGATTTTTACTGAAAAATAACCTGAATGCAAAATATCTCGAGATGCCATTTGTTACTATGAGAACTGGTGGTATAAGCAACAGATCATATAAAAGCAATTTGTTACTTAACAGAGAAATATTGAAGGCGTGTCGCGAGAATAATGTTAAAACAAATCTTATAAATATATATTCTAAGTATTTTATTAAGGCATTTGAATTTATTTAATTAAAGAATATTAATGAGTTTGAAAGTTGCAGTTACAGGATCGTCGGGTTTTATAGGTTCGTATTTTACTACTAAAAATCCTGAGTTTTTAATAACTGAAATAGATTTGCTGAAAAATAAAATTGAATCGGTTAGTTTCGAGGGGATTGATGTAGTGTTGCATTTGGCTGCCATAGCTCATCAAAAGGACAATAATGAAAATTTATACTATACGATTAATCGAGATCTTGCATACAAAACGGCCTTAAGAGCAAAGGAACATGGAGTTAAGCAGTTTTTGTTCATGAGTACTGTTAAGGTTTATGGCGAGTCCTCTGAGACTGATAATCCCTTTGATGAATCAAGCGACTGCAATCCAAAAGATGCCTATGGGAAAAGTAAATTTGAGGCTGAGAAACTCATTCAGGCACTTGAGAATGATAATTTCAGAGTTGCTATAATTAGATCGCCATTGGTTTATGGACCAGAAGTTAGGGCCAATATGCTTAGTTTGATTAAACTGGTAAACAGAATTCCTATGTTGCCTTTTGCTAATGTTAACAATAAAAGATCATTGGTTTATATTGGAAATATGAATCACTTTATTCGACTGGTAATTTTACAAAGAGCTTCAGGTATATTTCTCCCTGCGGACAATGAAACCTTATCGATAAAAGAATTATGTTCTGAAATTGCTAAAGCAATCGAAAAGAAAGTTTTTTTCTTTAGTATTCCGAATTGGTTTGTAAAAATTATACGATGTTACAGACCATCAATATATAATAAATTATTTAGTTCATTTGAGATTGATAATCATAAAACAAGAAATATTCTATCATATATTTCTCCATATTCCTCTAAAGAAGGTATACATAATATGATCGATTGGTATAAAAAGCCTAAATACAGATAAAATGAAGAACATACTAAGAAATATGAAACTCATTTCATTAACTGGAATATTCATAATGCTATTTTTGAAGTTTAGTCTTATACCATATTTTATTGGTATATTAGTTCTGTGTAGCTTATTTACAATAGATTATAAAAAAAGTAAAAAAAGAGGTTTGATCTTTGTGCTTTTACTTTCAGGCTTATTTTTACTAAATGCAATTTCATTATTCTATTCAAGTAATTTTCAGTTTGGTATTAAAACTGTGGAGACTCAGATTTCTCTTATTCTTTTGCCTGTTTTGATATATTTCGATCGTGATTTTTACTATACCGAACAAAACAAAATAAAAACACTTTTTATTTATGCTGCATTTGCTAGTATTATAGCATTGATTGGTATTTTTATTTACAATGGCAAGCTAACAGAAATTCTCAATTATAACCGACAGTATGATATTTATTCTGTTTTACGTTATCACAAGCTTTCAGCGGGGCAGCATCCTTCTTATATTTCATTGGGTTATTTATTTGCCATTATTCTTATCTGGCAAGGGTTGAAGGCAATAAGCCATAAAGCTTATTTTGCAGTAAAAGTTGTATTGATTGTTATACTTCTTTCATTTATCTTTTTTCTTAATGCCAGGGCTATTTTTATTGCTGCATTTTTAGTAGTAATTTATTTTGCAATTAAATACATGACTGAACACCGGTTAATATATAAGATAATTATTATAGCGTTTTTGGGATTTGGATTTCTTTTCTTAGTTAAGAATACACGGTTTAAAAAGGTTTTCCTAAACCTTTCAAATGCTACAAATATTGAACAAGTTGACCTTAGATTTTCATTATGGCGCAATGCTGCTATTGCCTGTAAGGATAAACCTATATTTGGTTATGGCATTGGTGACAGCAAAGAAGCTATTGCAAAAGTTCATAAACAACGAAATATTACGGAAGCTGTTGATTATAATTTAAACGCCCACAATCAATTCCTTGAAACATTAATACAAACAGGATTGGTCGGATTCATATTGCTTTGTTCACTATTTGTGGTGGCTTTGTATCAATCCATAAAGAAAAAACAGGAACTTTTATTCCTGTTTCTAATAATTACTATTGTTTGTTTTATATTCGAATCGATGCTTCAACGACTTACGGGAGTGGTGTTTCTTGCATTCTGGTACAGTTTTTTAACAATCATTTATCTTCCCAATCAATTGGATGAGACTATTCTTCGGTAATTTCTAATTCTTCATCTCCAAGGGCCTCGTCCAAATCACTAGCTGCTTCATCTGCAGATTCTTCAACTTTTTGTTCGAAAGTTGTATCTTCAGCCACTTTATTCTCAAAAAACAATTCTGTTCCTAAAGAAATAATTATTGCTAATCCAGCAATAATTATAACTGCCATTGAAAGCTTTTTTCTGGTATTAGCTGATTTTGCTAGAAAATACGCAATTAATCCAAAAACTAAACCAATAATTGCAGGCACCAAATCAATTGTTCCCATAGGAAGAAATGATAATAATAATCCCAATATTGCAGCAATTAGTCCAATAATTGCAAGTGCTGTTATAAAAATTTTGCTTTTCATATTATGTGAAATTTAAGTTTTCTTTTATTAGTTTTTAAGCCCTGCCATTTCTACTAATCTTATTTGAACTGATCCAACAGGAATTTCAGCCTTAATTAATACCGGAACCATATTTTTATCGGCAGTAAACCAAACGTTATTTGAATCTTTGCCTTTAAGCACAGTATCGTCTTTTAACGAAATAGAGAGTTTGTAACATTGTTTTTTGCCATACTTAGCTATGTTAATAGTTTCTGTTCCAGCGTATTTTATGGTAACAATCTCTTCTTTTTCATCAAACATAACTTTTATTTTAGTTATTTCACCAACCTTCTTTTTTGAAAAATCCATAGTTCTTAAAAGATAGATTACTGAAACAATGTCGTAAGTATTTGGTGCAACATCAATATCCATTTTATACTCAGGATCGGCCATTCGCTGAATTGTTGCGCTAACAATTCCTGATTTCCACTTATAAACATACTTTGCATTTTTCTTGTATGTTCCTTCTTCAACGCTTCGCTTAAATAAATAGGGTTTTACAGTTGCTTTGTCAACGTAAGATTCGTATAAATCGCGGATTTTAAAATATGAATCCCACGATTGATATGTGGATGCTGTACATTTTAATCGGTATAAATCCTGGGTGGATGATTTCATGTCCGAAACCTCCATGCTAATCTCTGCTAAATCAGCCCATAATGAGGACATATAATAGGAAGCAACAAACTTTAATTTTTCGCCTGATTTAAAAGAATTGTTTTGCACAGTTTGTGCCTTTGCTAAGCTTAAATATGCTATGAAACAAATAGAAAATACGGCAATCTTTTTCATAAAGAAAATAATTTTAGATGGTTAACTATATAAAACTAATACAATCTCTTAATATTGTTTTTCACTAATTAAAAACCAGATTTTTTTTCTGTACTGCCATAATAATGCACAAATTAATCCTAATACAAAAAATATAGGTACCCATATTTTAATAAATTTTGTAATAGGATTTTGTGTTTTTGAAAGTTGCGCAAAATCCTGAATAACTGTTATGGGATCAGGATTAATAGCAAGATCTTTTTCAAGTTCTAAAATCTTAGTATTTAGTTTTATTTTGTCTTCATGAAAAAGTTTAATGTCTTTTTCGTTCAAAACAATCATTTGATTGTTGTTTGATTTCTGTGTTTTAGGAATTTCAAAATACTGAACATTTTGCAAACTATCTAATTTGGCTATTTCTGCTCGTAAAATTGCAATCTGGTTTTCTGCTTGATTTATTCTTAAATTATTATTTTCAATAACAAATGGATTGTTATTAATATATGATTTTATACTATTTTTTAAAATTGGAAATACTGACTCGTCAAATACGCTAATCTGTAAATAAAATACATTTCCTAATCGCTTTTGAGTAGTATCTTTTGGATTGTATGAGTTTTTATAATCAACAAAATCAGCTATCCCATCTTTGTTTATATCAATTCCATAATAGGCATTAATCGATTTAATGTTTTTTGCCTGTGTTTCGGTCAATTGAAGATATTCGCTTAATGCTGAATAATTAGTACTTATAAATAAATCATTTAAAAGATTAATAGAATTTACAATAACTGTATTGTTCATCGAATTCGACCGGGCAGTCATCTCTGAGGTATAGTACCTTTTTGTCATTGTAAAAAGCATATAAGATACAATGAATCCTAATATTATAAATGTAATTAACCAAACAGATTTTCTTATGAGGAAAATAAAAAAACTATTAATTAAGCCGATGAGCTTATTAAACATGTTTTTAATGCCAGTTCCCATTTTTTGAAATAATTCAATCAAATCGATTTCATCGTTTCTTTGTTGTTCAGTTGTCATATTAAGAAGTTAAAAGTTTAAGGTTTAAAGTTAACTATTTCCTATTTACAATCCACAATCCAATTCTCACTTTTCTCCAATCACACCCGATAGTTTTTAGGATCACAAATCATCATTCACCAATAAATTTGGCTTTACCAATAGTACAAAAATAACTAAAATTATGAATTTAAAATAGAATATAATTTTTGCATATCTTCTACTTTTTCAGGATAGCCAAGTTTCTCGTATGAATAAACAAGATTAAGAATGAGCTTTTTAATTATCTCGATATTTGAACATGGGTAATAATACTCTTTTAAGGGTTCCAGCTTTTGCTGTTTTAGAAAATAATCAATTTCTCTTTTACCTAAAACTGCACCTTTGTTGTATGGATTAATATAAAAAAGCACCTCGTTTTCATCTGTAAACTCAATGTTATATTGATCAATATATGCTAAAATGAAGTTTTTAGGCATACTAACACCGAAAATAGGTAAATCAAGCTTTTGTGCAATAGCAATATAAATTATTCCTAAGGTTAGCGGATTTCCTTTCTTACTCTCTAATACCAGGTTTATATACGAATTCTGAGGAGCATAAAAATTTGAGCTATTACCTGTAAATTGATGTATTTCGTAAAGTATATGGTTTATAACCCTTGTTTTTTCTAGTGCAGTAAGATTGTTATTTAGTTCGAGCCAAACATCTTTTCGTAAAACCTCAAAAAGCTTTTCTATGTGCTCCAATTTTAAATCTGGGTATTGATAATTGGCGATAAGATATGCCCCTTCGAGAATGCTCATTGCACCACTTTCTTTCCACTCGGTAAGTTTATTTTGAATAGTGGAAAACTGAATTTCCTGAATCAGATCTTCAATGCGGTGTTGCAGCTTTTCATTTAATGAGGTCTCCCATGTTTTTTCTAATTCGGGGATAATCTCAATGCCTTGTTTAATAATATTCTGCGAAACATGCATGTAAATCTCCTCATTGGGATCGTCCAATAATTGAAGCAATGCACGTATTTTATTATCAATAGTCACTTTTTTGTGATTTATTTATCGGTTATTTTATCCAATACATATCCGATGAGCTTTTTCATTGGAGGTTGATAATCCTTGCTGAATTCTTTTAAGGCCCGGTTGGCAATAATTACACAAATGGTAAGTGCGTTATGTCCTAATAATCCTGATAAACCGTAAATGGCCGAACATTCCATTTCGTAGTTTGTAATTTTCTGACCTTTATAATTAAAAGCCTCAATCTGATCATTTATGTCTTCTTTCCAGATCGGAAGTCGCAATTGTCGTCCTTGTGGTCCATAAAAACCAGGCGCAGAAATTGTTATTCCTTTTATTAGCTCTTTGCCTTCGAGTTTTTTAACTAGTTTTTCCGATGCATTTACAATATAGGGGTAAGGCAATATTTCGAGCCAGTTAAGGTGTTTTAATAATGCTTTTTCGAATTCAAGATCTGCAATTTTATTGCGTTCTGCATAAAAATTAAGTAATCCATCAAATCCAATAGATCGTTCGCTCATTAAAAAAGAATCTACAGGTACATGTTTTTGAAGTGATCCTGAAGTTCCGATTCGAATTAAATTTAATGACCGGTGCTCCTTTTTTATCGTTCTGGTTTTTAAATCAATATTAGCTAATGCATCGAGTTCATTTACAACAATATCGATATTGTCAGTGCCAATTCCTGTCGAAATAACTGATACTCGCTTATTATTATATTTACCGGTTATCGTATTAAACTCCCGATTAGATTTTTTTACTTCAATACTATCAAAAAACGAAGCTACAGTTTCTACTCTTCCCTGATCACCAACTAAAATAATGTCATCGGCAATCTCTTCGGGTAAAAGATGAAGATGGAATATACTTCCATCCTTATTAATAATTAATTCAGATGCTTTTAAATCCATGATATTTTTTTTACTTATTTACAGATTCATCAAAACTATTCAAAATATCTCAAATAGGCAATAAATAAAAATCAACAGGCGTAAGGCTGCTTTTTATTTTGATGTTGATAACCGGATGAAATTTTAAATATTGAAGTATAAATTTTGAGTTTTAATAAAAGATAAAAAGAGTTGTATTAACGAATCAATTTTTTTTAACCAATTGATTATATAAAAACAAGATTATAGATTTTTTTGGTAGATTCTGTATCGTTTATAAATTTCGCCTCCAACTCGTTCATATTCGGCTCGCATTTTTGTGTTCTGTTCCAATACAATATGGCTATCAATGGTTTCTAATTTTGCTTCGTGTGCTGATTTTAACATGGCTGTGCCTAATAATGAATCGAGCCCAATATTTTGATTTTCGGTTTTTATTGCACCAAGCATTAAATCAAGCTGTTTTGTTTTTTTCATGGCGTGCAAAATATGAAAGAATCCAAAAGGAAATAGCTTTCCATTTGATTTTTTAAGTCCTTCGCTAATGCTTGGCATACCAATTATATAAGCTATTACTTCCTGTTCTTTATTGATTATGACTTTTATAAAACGAGGGTCGAGGATGGATAAAAATCGGTTTGCAAAGTCTTTCATCTCCTTTTCATCGTAAGGCACATATCCGTAGATTTTTCTGAAAGCATCATTTGTAAGTGTAAAAACTGGCACAACAAATGGCTTTACTTGTTTCGTACTGGTAAATTCTATTAGTTTATAACCAGATTTTTCTAACCGTTCAAGTACTCTGGTATAGAATATTGGAATTTCTTTTGGTGTTTTAATTTTATATTGAACCAGATCAAGTAATTGGGTAAATCCTTCTTTTTCAATATTTTCGGCCATGTATTGAAAGCTGCAATTAGTGATCATTACGGTAGGTTGATCAAATCCTTCGATTAAAAATCCCTGTGGATCTTTATCTGAAAACCCAAACGGACCTATGAGTTTTGTTGTTCCATTATCTCTGGCCCATTTTTCAATATGATTTATTAATGCATGAAACACTTCCTGATCGTTAAAACACTCCATAAAGGCAAACCGTGCATTGTTTTCATTATGAATTTCGTTGTACTTTTTATTGATTATACCCATAATCCGTCCAACGATTTCGTTACCTTTTTTGGCTAGTATCATTATGGTTTCGCAATAATCAAACGATCTGTTTTTTTTAGGATCAAAAATAGTCCACTCATCAGAATATAGTGGAGGCAGCCAGTTATGATGGTTTTTGTGGATTTTTTTTGGTAAGTATATAAATTTTCTGAGATCAGCTTTGGTTTTAACTTCAAAAAGTTGAATTTCCATAATCTAGGATAATGAATTAGCCGTGAAAGATAATTAATAAATTAATTAACACAAAAAACCCATCTTTAAACAAAGATGGGTTTAATTATATTCGATTTGATTTTATTACCTGTTTTTCTCTGTAAATTCTCTGCCAGCGCGCAAAGCTTTTAGGTTGGTTTCGATAATATCATCTCCTTTTCTACCAAATATTTTACGAATTCCTTCTTCAAAACTTTCAAAAGGAATATTGAAGAAAGGTGAGGCGGCGCCCAACATTACAATGTTTGATGATCTTTTTGATCCAAATTCCTCAGCAATTTTATCAGCATCGATTAGAATGTGATTTTTAAATTTGCGTATTTCAGCAAGAACATCATCAATTTTTGGATAGTTCGTAATATTTATAAATGGAGTTGAATTGGTTACAAGCCAACCGTCTTTCGACAGAAATGGTAAATATCTGAGCGATTCCATTGGTTCAACAGATAAAATAATGTCTGCAGCACCCATAGGTATTAAGTCTGATGCAATACTTTTATCTGAAACCCTCATATGCGATTGTACAGCACCACCACGCTGACTCATTCCGTGCACTTCAGATTGTTTTAACTGAAGGTTGCTATGTAAAGCAGCCATACCAATGGTAGCAGCAATTGAAAGAATGCCCTGACCACCAACTCCGGCTAATACGATGTCTGTTTTCATTTTATATGGTTTTATTTTTTTATATCTTACAATTTATAATATAGGTTATGTTTGTAGTTAATAACCAACGGTTTACAAGCCGAGTTCTTTAACTTTTTCAACCAGAGTTTTATTTTTCATGGTTTGAATACATTGACGACGTGGAATAATCACTGATACTCCTTTGTAGGCTAATTCTTCTTTCATCACCTGAACCATTTCGTCCATATTTTTCTTTGTAGGTTTAAATACTTTAATATGATCAGGGTGAACACCTACTCCGATGCAAATATCTTCTATTCTACCAAGTGCTTTTGAATCCTGTCCACCAGTCATGCCGGTAGTAAAATTGTCAGATATAATGATTGTTACAGGGCTGTTTTCTGTTACGCAGTCTATTAGTCCAGTAATTCCTGAATGTGTAAATGTAGAATCTCCAATAACAGCAACAGCAGGAATTAATCCGGCATCGGCAGCACCTTTTGCCATGGTAATCGAAGCTCCCATATCAACACATGAGTTAATAGCGTTATATGGAGGTAATGCTCCTAATGTGTAACAACCAATATCTGAGAATACTCGTCCTTCGCTGTACTCAGATAAAGCTTGCAATAAAGCGCCATAGGCATCAATATGTCCACAACCTGTACACATCGAAGGCGGTCTGTTCTTAACGATTTCAGGAATTCTGTCGTCTGTTTTTGTATCAAATCCCAGTGCTATAGCAACGATATTTGGATTTAATTCGCCATCACGAGGTAATGTACCATCTAATCTTCCGGTAACAGGCGTTCCTGCTTCCTGATATCCTTTTAGCATTTCTTCAACAATCGGATATCCTTCTTCAATAACCAGAATTTTTTTACATTCACGAACCAATTGATTTACCTGTTTACGTGGAATTGGGTATTGACAAATTTTAAGCACCGGGAAGTTAAGTGGTTTGTCCTGAAAGTTTTCCATCAGGTAATTATATGCGATACCAGTTGTAATTATACCAAGTGATTTATCGCTGCCATCAAAATAGGTATTGTATTTTGAATCTTCAGAGGCTTTTTCGAGTCCTGATTGTGAATTCAATAATCCTTTATAGTTTCTTCGTGCAATTGCAGGTAATAAAACAAACTGACGTAAATCAGAAGGTAATGAGTTGTCGTTTTGTTTTCGTAATGGTAATGGCTGAACACCAGCTCTTGAATGAGCTAAGCGTGTTGTGATACGAAGCATTACGGGAAGTTTAAATTTCTCAGACAATTCGAAACCATAATATGCCATTTCGTAGGCTTCTTGCTGATTTACAGGCTCAAGAATAGGTAGCATGGCAAATTTGGCATAAAACCTAGAGTCTTGTTCGTTTTGAGATGAGTGCATTGATGGATCATCAGCAGAAACAACAATTAAACCACCATTAACCCCTGTAATAGAAGCATTAATAAATGCATCGGCAGCAACGTTTAATCCAACATGTTTCATACAAACCATAGCACGTTTTCCAGCATACGACATTCCTAATGCGGCTTCCATGGCTGTTTTTTCGTTTGTCGACCATTTGCTGTGAATATTATTTTCTTTGGCAAATTTCGAAGCTTGCACATATTCGGTTATTTCGGTTGAGGGTGTTCCCGGATAGGCATAAATGCCCGACATCCCTGCATCCAAAGCTCCCTGAGCTATTGCTTCGTCACCTAATAAAAGTAATTTTTGCATAATTATTATTGTTTTAAATTATTCTTATTAAAAAAAATGAAGGTCACTTTTTATATGAACCTTTGGCAATTTATGAAAATCTTTTTATAGAAAACAGAGGAGATTGAATTACAGACCACCAAATCTTTTAAGGTAGCCTACCTGGATTGCAATTACATAATAAAATACAGCTTTTGATATTTCCACAATAGTTGGTTTTAATTGCAATTATTTACAAAACAAAAATAAGGATTATTTCAGAATTCGAACAATTTTATAATATTTCATATAACATGTTTTAATGTTGTTTGGTTTAAATTATTTTTGAGGGATATTCAAAAAGTTCGTGTTCTTCTTAATTTGGTTAAATTTGGTTATTACATTTTACTAAAAACTTTGAAAAATCATTCTTTACCTTCGATTTATATTAAATGACAAATTACTCTTGGGGACATACTAAACGGTTTAACTCGTACAGCGAATATTTTAAACGAGCTATTGGTGAAAGAATTCAAAAGGTCACTATTGATGCAGGATTTACTTGCCCTAATCGTGATGGTTTAAAAGGTACTGGAGGATGTACCTACTGTAATAATGATGCGTTTAATCCGTCGTATTGTGTTCCCGAAAAATCAGTTAAACAGCAAATTGAAGAGGGAATAGAGTTTCATTTTAAGCGATATCGACGAGCAAAAAACTTTCTGGCTTATTTTCAGGCATATTCTAATACATACGCACCGCTCGATCATTTAAAAAAGATTTATAGCGAGGCCCTTTCGGTTCCAGGTGTTATTGGATTAGTTATTGGTACACGTCCCGATTGCATTGATGATGAGAAACTAGCGTATTTCAAAGAGCTGTCAAAAAAATATTACATCATTATCGAATATGGAATTGAATCATGTAACAACGAAACACTTAAGCGAATTAATCGCGGACATACATTCGAAGAAGCGGTTGAAGCACTTGAAAAATCAAAAAAATATGGATTGAAAACCGGTGCTCATTTTATATTTGGTCTGCCTGGTGAGTCGAAGGAGTTTTTGCTGAAAGAGGCCGATATAATTTCATCATTACCAATTGATACAGTTAAGTTCCATCAGTTACAGATTATTAAAGGTACAGCAATGGAACTTGAGTATAATAATAATCCTGAAAGTTTTACCTTTTTTGAATTATCAGAATATATTGATTTTTTTATTCAGTTTTTAGAACGATTTAATCCCAATATTGTGATTGAGCGTTTTGCTGGAGAAGTTCCTCCAAGATTTTTAGCTGGTCCTGGTTGGGGTTTAGTTCGAAATGATCAGATTATGGTTAAATTTGAAAAACGACTTGAAGAATTGGATACGTGGCAAGGAAAATTGTTTCAAGATAAAAGAAAAAAGTAAAAAGATAAAAGGATTTGGTTGTTTCAAGATAAAAGAAAAAAGTAAAAAGAATTGTGTTATTTCAAGATAAATGAGGAAAGCGAACATATTAATTATTGAAATTAGATAAACAACAAATACTTATATAAAATGGCTGAAAATGAATTAACACTGCGACTTTTTAACTTCACAGTGAGAACTATAAAATTCTTAAAAGCAATTACTGATTTGCCTGAATGTAAGGTCATTAGATATCAGTTAATTAAAAGCTCTTCTTCTGCAGGTGCAAATTATGAAGAAGCCCAAGCGGGTTCATCAAAAGCTGATTTTACTAATAAAGTAAGAATTGCTTTGCGTGAAATGAGAGAGTCTAATTATTGGTTACGTTTGATAAAAGCAACAAATGAAAGCGTTTTTAATGTAAATGAATTAGAATGGTTAATAAATGAATCATCTGAATTAAAAAAGATTTTAGGCTCGATAGTCCAAAAATTTGTAAAAAATAAGTATTAACTAATTTATAATTTAAAACTTGCATCTTACTACTTGTACCTTTTAGCCTATTAATTATTAATATTAAAAGATTTTATTAAACTTTATTCTTTTAACTTTTATCTTTTGTCTTATTAAATCCAATGGACACATTTCTCAAACATACGGCTCACGACCTTTATTCACGCTACGGCGATCATATTTCTGAGCTTTGCATTGTTTTTCCAAATAGGAGAGCAGGTTTGTATTTTAAAAAGTACTTATCGGAGATTGTTAATAAGCCACTTTGGTCGCCTGATACAACGACTATAAACGACCTGATGAGAGATATTTCGGGACTTCAGCTGGCTGATAATATTAAATTGCTTTTCGAATTATATAAGGTTTATTCAAAACTCAAAAAATCAAACGAAACTTTCGATGAATTTTATTTTTGGGGTGAAATGCTTTTAAACGATTTTGATGATATTGATAAATACCTCGTTAATCCTGAAGATCTGTTTAAAAATCTTAAAAACCTAAAATCTATTCAGGATCAGTTTAGTTATCTTTCAGAAAATCAATTAAATGCAATTCAGGAGTTTTGGAAATCATTTAATCCAGACCAGTACTCGGCCCATCAGCTCGATTTTATTAGTATTTGGACTGTTTTGTATGATATATATAATGAGTTTAACTATATTCTTAAGCAAAACAAGATTGCTTATGAGGGAATGATGTATAAATCGGTTGTTGAAAAGCTAAAAAACAATAATCCTGTCGATTTCAGTCATAATAAATATGTATTTGTTGGATTTAATGCACTGAATAACTGCGAGAAGGAATTGTTTGATCATCTCAAAAATAATAAAAAAGCTGATTTTTATTGGGATTATGATGAATTGTACATCAAAAAAGAAAACTACGAAGCAGGACTATTTCTGCGCGAAAATATCAAAACCTATAAATCTCCACCAAGTTTTATTTTAGCCGAAAACTCTAGAAATCTTTCAAACAATAAAAATATCGAAATAATTTCGGTTTCATCTGATGTTGGTCAGACACAGTATATTCAAAAATGGTTATCCGAAAATCAGCCATTATTAACTGATGCTCCTGATAATACCGCAATTGTACTTTCTGATGAACAATTACTCATTCCGGTTATTCATTCTGTACCTGATTCAATAGAAAATGTGAATATTACAATGGGTTACCCAGTAATTAATACACCAATTTACAGCCTATTGGAGCATTTAATCGATTTACAAAAAAACTGCAAAGTCGCTTCCACTGGAGAAACCCAATTTTCGTATAAGAACGTACTTGCTATATTAAATCATCAATACATACGGTCTAATTTTCAGGACAATGCAAATGAATTAATTAATTACATTAATACAAATAACCGGTTCTTATTGTCGGCGACGGAATTAAATAAAAATGACTTTTTTGGTACGATTTTTAAAAAGGCAATAAGTTATTATGAATTATCAGATTATCTCTTATCTATTCTTCATGCTATTTATAATACAATTTATTCTGCTTCCAGCCAACCGAAAAATCATTCTGCATCTATCGAAAAAGAATATATCTATACAATTTACCTTTCGATAAACAGAATAAACGAGGTGTTAACTGAACAAAGCATTGATATTAAAATTGATACCTATATCAGGTTGCTTCGAAAAATTATTCGTAATCTACGAATACCATTTACTGGTGAACCGTTAAATGGATTACAAATTATGGGTATTCTCGAAACCCGATTACTCGATTTTGAGAATCTGTTCATCTTATCGATGAATGAGGGCGTGTTTCCCAAGGCTGAATCATCGATGTCGTTTGTTCCTTATAATTTGCGCAAAGGTTTTGGATTGCCAACTATCGAGCATCAGGATGCTATTTATGGGTATTATTTTTACAGGCTTTTGCACCGAGCAAAAAATGTAACATTGGTTTATAACTCGAATACTGATGGGTTGCAAACAGGCGAGATGAGTCGGTTTATATATCAGCTTAAGTTTGATAGCGATTTTACTATTAAAGAAAAAAGCATCAGATACGATATTAGTTCACTTTTGCCAGAGCCAATAGCTGTTGTAAAAAGCAATCATGTTCTTAATGAGCTGAATAAATATATTGTTTCGGATGCTGAAAATCACAAGTATTTGTCGCCAAGTGCTTTAACAACATATTTAAAATGTAAGCTCAGATTTTATTATCGATATATTGCCAACCTCGAAGAGCAGGAAGATATTTCGGAACAAATTGATGCCCCAATGTTTGGAAATATTTTACACCAGGCTATGTTTACTTTATATAATCCTTATTTATCAAATGTAATTACTGCTGAAATTCTTCAAAGTCTGCTTAAAAACGATGAGCTAATAAACGAGGCTATTGATTTAGCTTTTAACGATGAATATTTTAAAGCAGCTAAAAAATCTGATTATTCGGGACGAAATGTTATTGTACGAAGTCTTATCGAAAAATATATAAGGCAGATAATTAAGGTTGATGAGCAATATGCTCCGTTTGAGATGATCTCGATGGAAAATAAATTCGTTATAACTGTTCCTGTTACCCTTTCTGATAAAACCGTTAAAATTAGTCTTGGTGGTAAAATCGATCGTATAGATAAGCAAAATGAACAGATACGAATTATCGATTATAAGACAGGTTCTGATAAAATGGATTTTAAGAATGTAGAATCGCTTTTTGGTGATAAATTGGATGATCAAAACAGTGCTGTGTTTCAGACATTTTTATATTCGAAGTTTTTTACCGAGAATACAAATAATGATTTACCGATAGTTCCCGGTATTTATTCGGTTCGCAAATTGTTTAGTGCAGATTTTGATCTCCATATAATACTAAATGCAGATAAAACCAAAACCTTAGTTGCAGATTACCGGCGATTTAGTTCTGAGTTTGACAATTGCTTATCGAAACTAGTTGAAGAAATCTTTAATCCATCGGTAGATTTTACACAGACAGATGAACTGAAAATCTGTACAAATTGCCCGTACAAACAAATCTGTCAGAGATAATTTAAGCGAAATACTATTTATTGTTAATTGTTTATTGATAATTGATAATTGATAATTGATTATTCAATCCAGGCCCATTCAGCCCAGCCTTTAACAACAATCAGCCCTGATAATGCATCCAATCCAATAGTTACTTCAACTTGCCTTTCATCGCTTGCCCAATGAGTTATTGGCCCATCCCACGAAGCTTCATATCCTTCCTGATCGAATAAATATATTTGGTTCCCTGATCCATCATCAACAGTTAACCGGTAATAGGCATAATGCGAATTGGGAATATCAAGATTAAAGAATTTATGCTCACCAGGAGCAATTCTTGCTCCATTGGTTAAAATGTTTTCTCCAAATTCACCAATAGGTTCTTCCTGAACACCTGCTTCGCCCATATAAAGAAGCCGAATACCAGTTATCGTGTATTCAGACTCAGGTTGGTTAATGAATTTTACATAAAGCGTATCTTCTGATTTTTCTTCTTCATCATTACAACTAACGAAGGTTATAAGAATAATAGGTAAAATAAATAATAATGTGTTTACAAGTTTTTTCATATGCGATATTAATATGTTACACCTTTATAATGAGCTAACATAGGCTGCTGGTGAATCCAAAACATGGATTCTATCTGTATTATCATCCTTTATTGTACTGGTTTCAAGTAATACATCAACTACGCTATCTGTAATATCGGCAGGAACGCTAATAGCGCTGCGAATCATTGTTAATGTAATTTCCTCTTCACCTTCTTTTTGCTGTGGTATTACTCTTGAAGTTGTTGCACCCATAGCTCCAACTTTTAAGCAAGCTTCTCTGAGCTGATCAATTCTGTCCTCATCCGAGATTATTGATATCTCGCAATTATCCTGAGGCATGATTGTTTTGTTTATATTTTCGCTGGCACTTTCAGAATCCAGTCTTTTGCGCCATGTTGTTCCTCCTTTAATCTGATCGATCGCTGCAATTATCTGCTCAAAGCTTGCTGCATATTTCTGGTGACCAATTTTCAAGCGGGTGTCTATTAAACCCATAGAAACGGGTGTTTTATAAATAAATCCTTTTCCAGGTCTGTCTAATCTGCCTTGTTCTATTAGTAACTTAATTATACTGTCAGAATCTTCTTCAGGCATTACCAGATGAACAATTTCTTTTTCAGCTGAAATTGTAATTCTTATAAGTCCTAATTGGTCGCGGATATCATTACCCGATCCGATTGTAATCAAAGGCACGCATATACCTAAATCCAATGCAATTTTAGCTAAATTCTCACCGCTACCTGGTCCTGAGAGAACACAAATTACATAAGCGAGATTGCTTAAGATCGCAGCATCTTTTATGTCACATTTTGATTTTGATAATTTATCAAGGTTTATAAAAGGTGGTTCCTTGCTGAATTCCATTAGTTCCTGAGAGAAAATTGTTCCTCTACCGGGAATGTGTAAGTCAGCAATATTTATGATGCAATTTAGTACTGCCTCCGTATTTTCCCTTGGCACAGTAAATCTAAAGACATTAACTGGTGAGCTTTGTAGGCTAATTACATCTCCAGGAAGTCCTAAAGGCCTTGGTTTAACATGATCTCTTACTGTTCTACCGCTCTCATTGTAAATAATTACCCCTAGATCTCTTAAAAAATCAACTACTTTATCGCTAATTAATTGATTTACAATACAGGTTATACGACTAACCCTGTGAGGAGTGTAGATTCCTTTTGCCATTTGGGTTCTCCAAACTGTTCTTGATGGAGAAAATGCTCTGTCTTTTTTTGGTTTATCGTTATTCATTTTCTTCCTCCTCTATTTTATTAAGAATTGATTGTTTCTGTTTTGATTTTGCATAGAGTCCGTATAAAAGTACAGTTATAATTGGAAACGCCGATGCTAAAGCCAAAACGCCAAAACCATCTATTACATTTAACTCACCACCAATACTTAAACCCATAGCCAGTACAAGTGGCACTGTTACAGGTCCTGTGGTTACACCACCACTATCCCAGGCTATTGCTGTAAATTCTTCTTCGCTAAGTATGGTTAAAGGGATTAACAATATGTAAGTTGGTACAATCAACCAGATTAATGGCAAATCAAATAATATTCTGCATAGTCCTAAAACGATTCCTGTACCAACTCCAAAAGAAACAACTTGTACAATTTGGAATCGTTTAACTGTACCTACAGTTATTCCTTCGACTGTTATACCTAATGCATTTAAAGCAGGTTCCGCTAAAGTTGCTCCATATCCCATACCAAATCCAAAAACTAAAACGAGTATGATTCCTAAGACTGATAATTTCTTGCTAAACAAGGGCTTTTGGGTAATTATATGTTCATATTTACTGTTCTTCTCATCAAATCGCTCGGGATTAAACTCGACAGGCACTATTTGGCCATGTTCAATCATGTTAAAATAGGTTTTTTGAGTTCCATCAGGCGAAATAGTATTAAACAAAAGGGCTGTATTGAAATTATTAACAACAACACGGTCAACATATTTATCTTCCCTTGCAAATGCTCTTGGTAATTGTGCACCAACTTCTCCTCCCAATGAAGCCAGACCTAATTTAATGCCAGATGTTAGTAAAATCATACCAATTAAAGTAAATGTAATACCAAGCGCTACTTCGTCTTTATATCTAAGTTTTTCTTTGAGGAAAAGAATTAGGATTATCAGCATAAAAAATGATAATGGAATAACAGCACGAAGTCCACCAATAGATTCAGCTTTTAGTGTATCGCGGTATGAGCTTGTTGCAGCTTCAGATTTTTCTGATAGATTTACATTAGATAATAAATTTCGTTCCTTTTCAGAAGCCTTTTGAATTATCCAGTTTGATAATGGAATATTGCCTAATAAAGAGGATAATTTTTGGGGATCAGTTTCGAGAGATTTAACTGTATTTATATATTCTTGTTCTGACGCGAAGAAAGCTCTTCGACCTTCTTCAGAGCCATGAGTAAAGGCATGTTTTAATAGTTCTTCTTCGGTATTAAATAGTTTTATTGATTTTTCTCTTGATTGCATAGAGAAAAATTCTTTTTCAGTTGTTGGCTTTGGTGCTTTCAGGTTCAAAATTAATCCAAGAACCAAAACACTCAATACCGGAAGAGCTGATGCAAGCATTATAACACCAAAACCACCACTAGAGCCTTTACCTTTATTCGAAGCTCTGGAAACGCCAATACCAAGTGCCAAAACCAAAGGAACAGTAACTGCCCCGGTGGTAACCGCTCCGCAATCCCATGCTAAACCAATGATTTTTGTTAGATTCGGATCAAATGATAAAGCGATACACAATACTAAAATCAATGGGATTATTATATAGATAAAAGGTTTTATCGAATAATTATAATAAAATCTGAACATACCTAAAGCTACAGCAATACCAACACCAATTCCTACAGTTAAAATAAACCATTCGGTATACCGTTCAAGCAATAAATACAGTAAAGGAGCCTCCCATGCAGTTACTGTAGATCCTGCAGTACGAAGAGCACTAATGGCAGGTTCAGCCAAAGTTGCTCCAAATCCTAATAAAACACCAAAAATTGCAATAACAATGATTCCAACTCGTGTAGGTAGTTTAACACCCAATCTTTCTCCTAATGGCATAAGTCCAAGGATCAATCCTTCTAAAAAGAAAGCTAATCCAAATACCACTAAGGCAACTCCACCAGCGGTGCTTAATGCATTTGCAAGAGGAACTCTTAAAATTAAGGTTTGAAAGATTACTAAATAGAGAATAATAAATGCTACTGATTTTATCTGGTCTACAATTCGAACTTTTGCATAACCCAATATCATATTTATAGCATCTTTGAATGGAACAGACTTGCGATTAATCATAGATTTAAGTATTATGGAACATTCATATAAAATTATAATAATTCTCAGAGAAATAAATCAATTTTAATAATTAATTTTGGCAAACTATATTGCTAAAATTATAAAAACCATTGTTGTTAATGGTTGACTTAGTTAAATAGTGGTTAAATTTCATTTTTC
>JAVEZW010000023.1:0-24737 GCA_034002805.1 Bacteroidales bacterium
TCGTTTATTTGGCCTGTAAGTACTAACTGGTTATTATAATCCATATAATAAATATTGGTTGTTAAGTACGATTTGGAGTAATTAAAACTATATCCAAGTTCATAATTATAAAGTGTTTCGTGTGTAGGTACATGTCCTGGAGCTGCATCGGTATAATTGCTTCTGTTTGGTTCGCGGTTAGCTACGCCAAAAGTTGCATAAAGTGAATGAATATCGCTTATCTGGAATGAAATACCTGCTTTTGGATTAAAAAAGAGGAATTTATGTTGTTGACTTATATTTCTCAAATCATCATCAATACCATCAATCGAATAATCAATATTGCGATATTGAAGATCTATGTATGCATTAAGTTTATTAAAGAACGAATATTTAATTTTTGTATATGCGGTAAAATCATCTTTTTTACCTTCGCTTTCGTACCATCGATGCCTGATATTTCCATTACTGGCATATTGAGCCCAGATCACCTCACCAAAATGATCGCCAATATATTGATTCCAGCTTCCTCCAATCGATACGTTTAGTTCTTTATTCGAGTATTCTGCTGAAAAAACACCTCCGTAAAAATGATTATCGAGCCATTTTTGCTGAACAAGATCGGTTGATTCAATCGTGTCAGAGGTAAGGATTACCTGATCAAGATTATAATCTGAAAAATCCCGATCTTTTTTAAATTGCTCATAATAGCCTTTTCCCTGTGTATAGTGCAAAGCCGTATTAATATGCAATTTGGGATTAAACTCATACGAATAAAATAGCTGGTAATGGCTTTGCTGATAGTTATCTGTTTCGTTGTCGTATGTGTAAAGGTTGTATGTTCTGTTATTAGAATTTATAAGGTTTTCATATTCATCCTGATCGATTAACCAATGATCCAGATAGCGTTGCATTCCTCCATAATCATTTTCAAGACGAACTTTTGGTACTCCATTCCAAGCCTGATAGGTTTTTTCTTTTCCTGAAATCAGGTTTAGTTTTAGTAAGCTTTTGTTTGTATAATACGATCCAGATAAATAATAGGAGTTTAAATCGGATGAGGCTCTGTCAACGTATCCATCAGAGGTTATTTTAGATAAACGGCCATCGAATGTAAATTTGTTGTTTATCATTCCTGTACCAAAGCTTACCGAGTTTCTGTAAGTATTAAAAGTACCGGCAAACGAATTTATTTCGGCATACGAATCTTTATGAAAGGTTTTAGTTTGCATATTTAATGTTGCCCCAAATGCTGCAGCACCATTTGTTGATGTACCAACACCTCGCTGAATCTGAATATTATCAACTGATGCAACAAAATCGGGCATATTAACCCAAAAAACACCATGCGATTCAGAATCGTTTAGTGGAATACCATTTACAGTTATATTTATTCGGTTCATATCGGTACCACGGATTCTGAAATTCGTATATCCTATTCCTGTTCCGGCATCGGAAGTCTGAACTATCGAAGGCGTTCGACTAATAAGATAGGCAACATCCTGACCAAAATTGTTATCTTTTATATTATCATTACTGATATTAGTAAAAGATACCGGATCGCTTTTCGAGGCCCGGGTTGCTTTTACAATAACCTCTTCGGATAAGATTGTCGAAGGATTTAAGATAAACTCTATATACTGGGTATTGGTTAAATCAATTGACTTTTCTTCGGTATTGTATCCTAAATAGGAAACAACTAAAGTGTAAGTTTGCTGATTTAACTTTGAAAATCTGAATTCGCCTTTTGAATTGGTGGCTATTCCTTTAAACGATTCCTTAATAATTACATTGGCTCCAATTAAGGGTTCTCCTTGTTGATTTTTTACTATTCCGGTTAAACTAACCTGGGCATCGGAGATAAAATAAATCAGCGTTAGTGAAATAAATAATACTATCCTCTTCATAAAATTAAATAATTAAATTGTTTAACATACGGATAGTTGATAAACTGCAGGCAAATAATAACAATAATAAAGCTTGAGCTCTTAAGTTTTTTCATTGTTTTTATTAAAAATCAATTATTGCTTACTGATTGTAAACAGTTTTTATCAACTTTAATTAAAAACAATGGGATTTATAGATTTTACTCTTTTCCCTATCCGGAATTACCCGGACGAGGTTCGAAGGGTTTGATCTCAGCCTGATATTTTAAGGCACCCCCATTGATCGGTACAAAATTAGAGTTAATTTTTTAGAAAACAAAAAAAGCCGGAGGTTTTCCGGCTAATTCATGTAAATCAAAGTATTAGTTTTCTATATCAACTTTTAGAACTTCTTTTATTGCTTTGTGAAACGAATCTTTTGGCAAAGCTCCCATGGCCATTTGTGGTTGACCATCTTTAGGAACAAACAATAACGAAGGTATGCTTCGTACACCAAACATGGCCGCCAATTCTTGTTGATCTTCTGTATCAACCTTAAATATATCTATCTTCCCTTCATACTCTTTCGATAATTCTTCAAGAATAGGAGCAACCATTTTGCATGGTCCACACCAGTCGGCATAAAAATCAATCAGGCAGGGTTTATCGCCTTCGAATTTCCAGTCTTTGTTTGCTTCAAAGTTGAATACTTTTTCTTTAAAAGTTTCTTTGGTTAAATGTTCTAACATTGTGTTGTGTTTTATTTATTGTTTATTATTTAATAATCTAAAAATATAAATATATAGATTTGTTTTGATTATTTCAAATCTCATTCCAAACATTAAAATCAATTTATTAAACAAAAAAAACATCAAATAGTTGTAATTTTGTCATGAAAAAGAATAAATTGTCATATGTATATATGAATAAATGTCTTAATGATCCGATTTTCAATATAATATCTTCTGTTGCCGACAACAGAAAAATGCCTGTATTTGTAATTGGTGGCTATGTTCGTGATTTTTATCTGGGTAGAGACTCAAAAGATATCGATATTGTTACGCTAGGCAGTGGAATTGAATTGGCAGAACTGGTGGCAGAAAAATTAGGGAATGATGTTAAGGTAAATGTTTTTAAAAATTTTGGTACAGCGATGTTACGATTTGGTGATATGGAGATTGAGTTTGTTGGAGCCAGAAAGGAATCGTACCGCATTGATTCCAGAAAACCAATTGTTGAAGATGGCACACTTGAAGATGATCAAAAAAGACGTGATTTTACAATAAATGCAATGGCTTTTTGTTTAAACAGCCAATCTTTCGGAAATCTTAGCGATCCTTTTAATGGCATAAATGATTTGGAAAGGAAAATTATTCGTACCCCACTCGAACCAAATACTACGTTCTCAGATGATCCACTCCGAATGATGAGAGCCATTCGATTTGCAGCTCAACTAAATTTTAACATTGAGGAGGGAACTTTTTCTGCAATAACTGAAAACAAAGAACGACTAAAGATTGTATCATCAGAAAGAATAATAGATGAGTTTAATAAAATTCTAGCCACACCAAAACCCTCAATTGGAATCAATTTGCTTTCTGAATCGGGCTTGTTGGAGGTGTTCTTTCCGGAACTGAATAATCTGCATGGCGTTGAAGAAAAGCAAGGTAAACAGCATAAAGATAATTTTTATCATACACTTGAAGTACTTGATAATATTAGTCTGAACTCAGATAATATCTGGTTGCGTTGGGCCGCTTTGTTACATGATATTGGCAAACCACGAACTAAGAAATTCAGTGAGTCAACAGGTTGGACATTTCATGGACACGAATTTCTGGGGGCTAAAATGATCTCTGGTATTTTTCGGCGGTTAAAGCTTCCGATGAATGAAAAGATGAAATATGTCGAAAAACTCGTTCTTTTGCATTTGCGACCAATTGTTTTATCGCAGGATGAGGTTACTGATTCGGCTGTTCGAAGGTTGTTGTTCGATGCAGGTAACGAAATTGACGACCTCATGATGCTTTGTGAAGCCGATATAACATCTAAAAACGAAAGAACAGTTCAGAAACATCTTAATAACTTTAAGATTGTTCGCACTAAATTAATAGAGATTGAAGAAAAAGATGCTGTTCGCAATTTTCAGCCTCCGGTTTCGGGCGAGCAGATTATGGAAATATTTAATCTAAAACCCTGCCAGCAGGTTGGTGAGATTAAAAATGCTATTAAAGATGCTATTCTTGATGGAATAATACAAAACAACTTTCAGGAAGCTTATCAGTTTATGTTAAAAAAAGGTGAGGAGCTGGGTCTGAAACCAGTAAAATAGTTTTTCTTAAATCATTATTTATCCTTAAAATTTAAAACAAGGTAGGTTGGCAGATGGTCGCTAAACCCTCCTATATATGTGAATCCGGCAAATGTTCTTTTTGGTTTAAAACCAAAATATCCTTCGTCGGGTTCAAGCAGAAAATCGCTATTAAAAATGTACACATCATTTATACTGGTATAAATACTTTCATTGCTATTAAGCAAACTGCCCGAAACGATTATCTGATCTAAAATACCCCATTCGCCTTCATATTTATTAGTTCCAATATTTTGTTTCTGAAAACTTGCTGATAAGTTGTATAACTCCGAATTACCAATTAAGGAATATTCAGTTTTAGCCTGCAAAGTTTTATTTAAACTTGTATTCATCGGATAATCATTAAAATCGCCCATAATAATAATTTTAGCTAATGAATCGCTGGCTAAAATAGAGTCTGTATTAGCCTTTAGAACACCTGCAACAAAAATCCTTCGGTCTTCTGATTCGAACTGACCGCCCCATCGCGATGGCCAGTGATTAATAAATATATGAATGGTATCAACCTGGCTAGCAACTCCTTTAACATATAAAATATCACGTGTTTTGTTTTCGGGCTGATCGGGGTAATTAATTGGGATTGCAGTATGTGAAACCGGTTCGAACAAATCACTTCGATAAAGAAATCCAACATCGATACCGCGTCTGTCCGGCGAGTTTTTATGGATAATCTGGTATTCAAATTTTACTAAAGGTGTATTGTTAACAAGATCATTTAAAACTTTATGATTCTCTATTTCGCATAACCCGATAATGGCAGGTGGATTCCATCCACCAATGGCCATAATTACTTTATAAATATTTCGAAGTTTGTTATAGTATTTTGTATTATTCCAAAATCGATCTCCGTTGGGCAAAAACTCTTCATCGTTAATTAGTGAGTCGTTTTCAGTATCGAAAAGGTTTTCTACATTGTAGAACATCACTTTATAATCGTTTTCAGTTAGGTTGGTTTGCGATAAACCCTCATGCGCTAAAAGCATCAATAAAAAAAGCAATATGGTAATTGAACTTTCTTTCATTAATTGTTATTTTGCTTCAATTCTCTCGAATGCACCCATATCGGGTCCGTTATCCAATGTCCTGTTTTCATTATTTATATCCATTGGAAATAAAAGACCGATTTCTTTTTTGCCCGAATCTTTGGCTACTGACAAGGTATCCAGCTCATAATTATAGGTATATGGATCTTTGAATTTGGGATTTTTATCTTTTATTACATTCTCAAATTGGCTGGGATTGTCTGTACTAAAATCTTCAGAGACTTTTATTAATGAATGATCAAATTTAAAATTAAAGATCCCGGAAGTATTATTATCGAGAATAATCTCATTTTCTTTGTTACCATAAATTATACAGTTGCCAAATATGGCCTTATCCAAAGATCGGATCTGTGTTGATCCGTAAATATCAATATAATAATTGTTAAGTAAGATTGATGGTGTTTTACGTGTTGAATATCCCCAGAAATTAGCAAATGTGCAATGATAAAATTCGTAAGAGCCACCGATTGTTAAGGCCGCTGCAAACTGTCCGCAATTGGCAAAAAGGGTATTATAAGCCTCAACAGTTGATCCTTGTGCAAATAATCCTGCTGATGTCATGTTTTCAATTTTGCAGTTTGCCAATAGCAAGGTTGGTTTATCGAGAATTGCTAATGTATCAACCTGTATACCAATAATGGCATTCCGGATATTGGTATATTTAAGCACATTGTCTTTACTTCCGGGTAAAAACCAGATACCATCCCACTGGCCCGGAATATCTTCATACAAATCTTCTAATCTGTCGCCTTCGAAGATTATGGGATCATCATAAGTCCCATTCGCATTAAGTGTTCCGGCAATATACATTCTGGTGTTATTGTGAAAATGAAGCCTTGAGCCAGGTTCTATTGTTAAAGTACAACTTGTATCAACAAAAAGATAGTTGTAAATTAAATAAGGCTTATCGTTAATCCAGGTTTCTGTTTCAATTATACGGCTATTTATAATATGTACATCTTGGCCCCAAGCCACTAATTTAACATCCTGATAATTATTGTTTACGTAAAACTGAATCGAGTCTTTTATAACTAATGGGTTGTTCGTATTAGTAGGATCAATAGTTACCTCAATAAAAATATATAAGCTATCTTTTGGTTGTAGTTCGATATTATTTAATTCTGTACCACTTTGCCCATCAATATTAATTTTGTATGGTGATGTGCTTCCTCCGGCAAGTTGTATTGTTGAAATCTTTAAAATTTGCGAATAAGAGTTTTTTATAACCAGCGCTCTGGTTGATGATCCAATAGTAGTAAAAACTGTATCGAACAATATGGTATCACTCGAAAATTTGAGCAATCCATCATTTTTTTCATAGTACTGATCGTCTTCACACGAAAACAATAAATAAATAATAAAAAGTGGAAATAGCCTAATTAAAAATTTCATTTTGACTGTTTGAATAATGCGAATTAACATAAAATTAACGACAGAATTGAAGTAAAATTTTAAGAAATTTATTTTTAATGATTTTTTATTTTATCTTAGATGCTGATTTTAAATAATTGATTACTTTTGTTTTTATTAAAAAATATTTTGTTTTAAAGATTTCTCAATTTCCTTAACCAAATATGAGAGTACAAAAAGCAACTACTGATAGTGTTCTCGAAGTAATGTATCTTTTGCAACATTGCATTGAAGATTTTAATAACAATAGTGTTTATCAGTGGAATATTGCTTATCCTGATTACAACAGGTTAATGAATGAGGTTGAAAAAGGATCGCTTTTTATTATCAAGCATAAAGGAGTTTGTATAGGGACTATAACTCTTAGTGAAGAGCAAGATTCTGTATTTGAGAGTGTTTCGTGGAAAAATAACTCCGAAAAATTTATTGTTATTAATCGTATTGCTGTTTTTCCATCATGGCAGAATATGGGAGTAGGTAAAAAGCTTATTCAGTTTGCCGAAGAATATGCCAAGGATAATAATTTTAAATCAATACGTCTGGATGTGGCCAGTTCAAGTGAGTCGCTGTTAAAATTCTATCAAAGCATTGGTTATATTTATACAGGCGATATTCATTACCCAAAACAGAAAGAGCCATTTAAGTGTTTAGAAAAAATAGTATAGTAAGGAGGAGTTAACCTCCTTTTTTTATTAAAAAAGTCCGGATTTACCGGACTATAAAAATAACGCATTGAATAAACTAAAAACCCTAAACTAACTAATTATTAAATTTAATTAACCCTAAAAGTTTTTTTACTGGTTACAGAACAATTTGTTCTCCTCTGTAAAAGTCTAATATCTTTGATCTGAAAATAAATTCATATTTTGCCTGCAATGCATCTGATTTTGCCTTTATCAAGCTATTTTTAGCTGTTTTATACTCCAAAATATCTACTAAACCAACCTGGTATTTCTGTTCGGTATACCTGAAAGCTTCTTCCATTGATTCGACAGCCTGTGTATTTGCTTTATATCTCTCAAGTGCTCCTGTAGCTTGAGTACTGGCTTGCTGAATACTTTTGTATAAATTTTGCTTTTGCAGGTCGAGTGTTAATTTTGAATCATTTAGCATGATTTTCGATTGGCTGATTGTAGTAGCTGTTCTCCATTTGTTAAATAAGGGAACACGCAGGGCAAGGTAAATAACATTACTGGCATTATCGGCAAGCTGATCCATATAAGGATAGGATGATGCATAATTGGTATTCGACATATATCCATAAACTTCTTCTCCACCAGCAGTTTCTCCAATTGGAAAACTTGAAAGTGTTGGTAAAGAGCTACCTTCTGCTTTCTTTGTTAACTCATTATATCGTGTGCTATATTGATATCCGAGAGACAATGAAGGACTTATATTTCCGTATGCTATGGCAAGACTTCTTTCGGAGCTTTGTAATCCATATTCGGCGCTTTTTATCTCAGGTAAAACTTCGAGAGCATCGGTATAAATGGTATTTATGTCGGCAAATTCATTGGTAAGAACCAGCTCCAGACTTTCCGGTGTTTTGATTTCAAAACCTTCTGTAGTCTCGAGATTTAATAACTGAGATAAATTTAAATAAGCAATTTTTAAATTATTTTCTACTTCAATTAAAGCGGCTTTTTCGCCTGCAGCCTGAGCTTCAATTTGTAATAAACTGCCTTTAGCGGCATTTCCAATTTCTACTAATTTTTTAGTTTTATCAACCTGAACCATTGTTATTTCCAACTGTTGTTTTGCGTTGTTATAAAGTTCTTTACTCAATAATATTTGCAGATAAGCAGTAGCAACATTCAGTGTAATATCGTTTTTAACTTTTTCAACTCCTTCGAGCTGAACCATTAAGTCTAGTTTGTTTTTACGAATTGTGTTAAAAGTTTGCAATCCACTAAAAAGATTAACTTCTGAGGATAATGATATGCTTCCACCCTGAAACGATTCGTTTACATATGAATAGGTTTCGTAATCGATTGCCTTACCCGAGTTTAAGTAATGTTGTCCATTAGCATTAAGGCTTGGTAGAATCTCCATTTTTGACTGTAAATATGTTTTTTCGGATGCATTTGCTGAGAGTTCTTGTCGCTTAACCTGGATATTGTTGGCAATTGCATAATTAATACATTCTTCGAGTGACCACTCTTTTTGAGCCTTTGTTGAAAAGGCTAAGGTTGCAAAAAGCAAAACGATCAGGGCAATTTTAGTTGATTTCATTCGAAAGTTATTTTTATTTTAAACTGATTTAGGTTTACACATACCATGCCAAAGGAGGTAAATGTGTGTATTTCAAAATAATATCAGATTTATTAATTTGTTCTAGCACATTAATACTGAACGGTATTGAAACAATTGCTGTTCGAATCTGAACATATTTTGTAAAAATAAAATTACATCAAAAAAAACGATAATTTAAAAATCCGTAACGTTAATTTAGAAATAGCTTACGATAAAAAAGTCAGTGTATTATTATTAATAGGTATTGATATTTTAGCACAATAAATAATCTGAAGAATTATCAATCACATAAAATGAAAAAACTAATCCAAACCTTAAAGAACAAAATTGAGTCGGAGCAAACTATTGATCTGGGCGTAATTATTTTGTTTTCTATTGTTACTGTTATCTTCATTTTTTCGTTTTTCAGAATTTACTTCTAACGATAAATACATAAAATTAGAATAGCTAATAATTAATGAACCGCATCACAATAAAGGTAAAAGCAAAAGGTACAAACGAAATAGTTGAAATAATACTATTTCTTAAGATTTATTCTACCCCCGAAGGTGTTGTTCATCAATGGTTGTCAGGTGTAAATAGTCCCTATAGAGTTGAAGTTAACACAAATAGTGAGCAAATGATTCCGCCTGAAAACATAATTAAAGATTTAAGAATTTCTACAAGTGAGTTCGAAATTGCCGATCAGGTAATGACAAAACTTTACGAAAGCCGGATTCTTAAATTGCAAAATTATTAATTTAAAATGTTGTATAATGTATAGAACCATCTGGAAAAAATGTCAGCAATCTGTTTGTCAGATCTCATTTTATAGCGTATCAGGTATAAAACTTACTTCTGTTACTGGTTTTAAATCAAATGGAGAGTATATTTTAACCGATGAATCTATATATAAAATTTACAAAGCAAACGAGGTTCAGATTCGATTTGTATCTGAAGACGGTTTAACAGAGTCAGCATCGATCAGAATTCAAATGTCGGAATTTAAACAAAGGATGATTCAAAGCCTTTCAAAAGATAAAATTCCGTTTGCAATAATACATGCTGATTTCGAGGAGTTTAAACTGATTCCTTCATTAAAATTAAATTTATCTCAGTCATTCGAAATCGGACAACCAATTGCTTTGTTGGGTTATCAACTCGAAAAAGAAAACCTTGCGATAAAACAGGGGATAATAACCTCTGCAACCCTCACTGATAATGGCTATAAATATTTACAAATAGATTCATCAGTAAAACAAGGCAATTCAGGATCTCCTGTGATTAATGCTGAAACACTTGAAGTGATTGGTATTATTGGTCATAGATTGGCGGCAATTACCCAATCACATAATAAAATGAAACAGATTATAAATAAAAATCTGGCGATTTTGAAAAAGTCACAAGGTAAGTTTAATGTAGAAGAGATTGATCCGATTCAGGTATTAATTGCCAACCAGAATCAAATTAAACATATTGCAAACGAAATATATAAAGCTGCTAATATGCGCGTTGGTTATGCCCTGGATATTAAATATGTTCAGGAGATTTTTGATGAGTACATTGATGTAGAGATTTCGAGGTCAAATCTCGAGTTTCGAATTGATGCATAGTTCCTTAATGTAAGATGGTTTAGGTTTAAATGTTTGACAGGAAACTGTCAAACATTTTTTTTATGTGTTTGTTTTTATATTACTTTGAATATAATTACATAACTACAATTCATTATCCTATGGAAACAATAAAATTACTTGAGTTTATTAAAGGTATAGAACTTTTTAAAGGACTTGATGAAACCGAATTAAATATTCTTATTAAAAACATTCACGAGAAAAAATACAAAAAAGACGAATTGCTTTTTGAGGAAAATGGACCAAGGAAAGATATTTTCATAATCTATTCAGGCGAGGTAGAACTTTTTAAAACACTTCATTTTGGAGCTGAAACAAAACTTTCGCATTTTAGTAAAGGTGATTTCCTTGGCGAAGGTTCCTGGGCCGATGATTCTCCACACTCAACTACAGCCAGAGCCATAGAAGAAACGATTGTTTACAGTATAAACAGAAATTATTTCGATGAGAATGGCCCAGCTGCAGTAAAAATATTCAGCAATATAGCTCGGGTTATTTCGCGCAGAATGCGTTATTCAAACAACAGAATGTTAAATGTGGCTGCCCAATATGAATCGGGACGAACCCGACGCGAACATGACTTATTGGGTGAGCGTGATGTTCCAAATGAATATTTGTATGGTGTTCAGACTATGCGGGCAATCGAAAATTTTAACATAAGTGGAATAACTCTAAACTTTTATCCAGTAATCATTCAGTCTATTTCTATGGTGAAACTGGCTGCTACACAAGCTAACCTTGAGCTTGGATTAATAGAAGCGCCTGTTGCCAATGCAATAATTCATGCTTGCAATGAACTTATTAATGGTAAGTTTCACAACCATTTTATTGTCGATATGATTCAGGGAGGGGCGGGTACATCAACTAATATGAATGCAAACGAAGTAATCGCGAATCGTGCACTCGAAATTTTAGGTTACGAGCGAGGTCAATATGAATACTGTCATCCAAATAATCACGTAAACCTTTCGCAATCAACGAATGATGCATACCCAACATCGGTTAAAATAGCCATTGTTAAAAGTAATTATAAGTTGATTTCTGTTTTGCAGGAATTAATAGACTCATTTTACGCTAAGTCGAGGGAGTTTAGAAAAATAATAAAAATGGGCAGAACTCAGTTGCAAGATGCTGTTCCAATGACACTTGGGCAATCCTTTGAGGCTTATGCAGTTACCCTTGAAGAAGAAATTGAACGATTACTGCAAAATGCAAACCTATTTTTGGAGGTAAATATGGGTGCTACAGCAATAGGTACAGGTATTAACTCAGAACCCGAATATGCCGAGAAAGTGATAAAATATCTGCGAAAAATATCGGGACTAAATGTAGTGAATGCTAAAAACCTTGTTGAGGCAACTCAGGATACAGGATCTTTTGTTATGTACTCATCTGCTCTAAAAAGATTAGCTGTAAAGCTTTCGAAAATTTCAAACGACTTGAGATTGTTATCCTCTGGCCCACGCACTGGGTTAAATGAAATTAATCTACCTCCAATGCAGCCCGGATCATCTATTATGCCAGGTAAAGTAAATCCGGTTATACCCGAAGTGGTTAATCAGATTGCATTTAAGGTTATAGGGAACGACCTTACTGTAACAATGGCAGCAGAAGCTGGTCAGTTAGAACTGAATGTAATGGAGCCAGTAATTGTACAAAGTATATTCGAATCCATTGAAATGTTAGTTAATGGAATGAAAACCTTTAAATACAGATGCATTGACGGAATTACTGCAAATGAAAAACGTTGCCGCGAATTAGTTCTGAACAGCATTGGAATTGTTACTGCATTAAATCCTGCACTGGGTTACGAAACATGCTCAATGCTTGCTAAAGAAGCGCTTTTAAATGATAAAAGTGTTTATGATCTGGTAATTGAAAAGAAGCTGTTGTCAGTTGCCGAACTTGATGAGCTATTAAAGCCTGAAAACATGATTAGTCCGCAAAAAATGAAAAAGAAGTAATAACTCAAACAATTAGTGGATATCGTTTTTTATATCCACTAATTGTTTTACTCAGTTTCAATATCCTTTAAAATATTTTCAACTTCTTTTTCTGTTTCGTGAAGTTTCTTTTTGCAGAAAGCAATAAGTGTTGATACCTGCTTAACTTTTGCCGACAGATCATCAACATCCAACTCTTCATCTTCTATTTTCTGCAGTATTTCTTCAATCTCAGAAATTGCTTCTTTATATGTTAGTGATTTTTTGCTCATATTATTTATTGGGGATTGTAAATTTAAATGTACTTCCTTTTCCAAGCTCGCTCTCAACCCATATACGTCCATTGTGTTTTTCAACAAACTCATGACAAAGTATTAACCCAAGACCGCTGCCAACCTCTTCTGAAGTTCCGCTAGTTGAATAATGTATGTCTATGCGGAATAGTTTTTCAATGTCTTGCTTTGAGATGCCGATACCATTATCAATAACCGAAATGGTAGTCGTTGTCGATCCTTTTTCGGCCATAATAATAACCACCCCGCCAACGTTTGAAAATTTTACTGCATTTGAAATCAGATTACGTAAAATTGTTGTTAACATATCCTGATCGGCAAAAACCTGCAGTGATGGTTCTACGGATGAAATAATTTTAATATTTTTCTTATCCGCAGTCATTTTCTGAAGTGAAATTATCTTTTGAGCAATACTATCAAGATAAAAGTTTGTAGGGGTGAATTCTATTTTACCTCGCTGTGACCTGGACCAATACAAAAGGTTCTCGAGTAATTCGAGCAGCTCTTCGGCGGAGCTATGAATCATTTCAAAGTATTTTTTTAAATCCTGATGTTGATACGAATCGAAATTTTTCGAAACATAACCTGTTAAACTATATAATGCAGTAAATGGATTCTTTATATCATGAGCAACGATCGAAAAGAATTTGTCCTTTGTGGCATTTAAAATTTTAAGACTCGATTCAGACTCCTGAAGCAGTTTGTTTGATTTATTGATCTCCTCGATATTCTTTTTTAACACTCTGTTTGTTTTTCTTTTCATTAAAAACTGTCTCAAAATCAAAACAATAGAAATGATTGAAAGCAAAGAGATGATCAGCATTAAGTTTCGCAGGTTTTTCTGCCTTTTTAATTCAATATCTTTAATTTTTTTCTCAACAGTTAATTCATTTATCTCATTTTCAATTCGCTGCAATTCTGTTTGACTTTTCTCGAGCTCAAATTTCATTTGTGTTTCAAGAATTTTTTGGTTGTTTACCTGGGCTGAAATGGAGTCTTTTATTACGGAGTAATTGATAAAATTTGAAAGAGCTCTGTCTTTGTTGCCCGTTGTGTTATAAAACTGAAATAGAGAATAATAAGCGTTTTTAATCATTTCAAGATGTTCCAGTTCCTGCCCAAGCACTAATGATTTATTAATAAACTCTAACCCCAGATTTGTTTTTCCTTTTTTTAAGTAAATCTCACCTAATTTTCTACTGGCAAGAGCTTCGATATATTTATCGTTTGTTTTTTCGCTTATTTTGATGGTTTGTAAAAAATTTTCGAGGGCCAGATCATAATCAGAAACAGAAAGATAGTAGTTTCCGAGATCATTATAAATCTCACTAACTCCTTTTGCATCGCCAACTTCGTCTCTTATTTTAAGCGATTCGTTAAGAAATGTCAATGATTTAGACTTTTCACCAAGCTCAAGATAAGTGTTTCCAATACTTTTTAATGATGTTGCAATAGTAATTTTATCGCCAATTTTTTCGCGAAGAACTAATGCTTCGGTATATTTCTCGAGAGCCTGATTATAATTTTTTAGCTTATAATACAGGTTCCCAATAATATGTAGTGAATTAGCAAGATCTTTATTATTAGCAATTTCTGACTTAATGGCATAGCTTTTATTATAAAAGTCGAGTGCTTTTTCGTAATTGCCAATTTCATCGTAAATAAGTCCAATATTATTTAATGATGCAGCAATCTGAATAGGATCGTTTAATGATTGTCTTATTTTTAGTGCGTTTAAATAATTATCTAAGGCAAAATCATATCTGTTTTGTTTAAGATATATGCTTCCGATCTGATTTAAACAATTTGCCATTAGCGAGCTGTTTCCAGTTTTTTTGAGGTTGATTAAAGACTGCTGAAAATGGGTTAGGGCCGAATCGTAATTGCCCAGGTTACGATGAACGAGTGCAATATTATTCTCTGATTGGGCTATTTCTGAAATGTCGTTAAGTTGCAGTCGAATTTCAAGCGATCTTTTGTAAAAATCTAAGGCTTTATCGGGGTTATTGTTTTTAAGATAAACACTGCCAATATTGTTTAATGAATTGGCAATCTCTTTCTTATTGCTTAATCGTTGCTTAATTTCTAACGATTTAAAGTGGTAATCAATAGCTTTTTGATACTCACCTTTATCTTTATACAAAACACCAATATTGCTCAGTATCTGCGATTCACCAAGATAGTCATTAATGTCGCGTTTATGTTGAAGAGCTTTCTCGTAAAAAACCAAAGAGCTGTCATATTTGCTCATTGTCCAGTAAAGACTTCCGAGATAGTTGTATGTATTCGAAATCTCTTTGATATTAGCCGATTGATTGGCCGATGCTAATGCTTTGTCATGGTAATTTTTCGATTCCAGATAATCACCTCGTTGCTTAAGTAATATCCCGAGGTTATTGTACGACATAATTTGCTGTAATTCATTGCCTTCTGATATGCTAATATTCAAGGCTTTCTGATAATTCTGAATTGCATTTTTGTAATTACTCAAATTTTTTTCACAATGCCCAATTTTAGTATAAACGGTGGTAATTAAATCGGTATTTTTTGATTCAACTATTTCACCTAAAGCTTTCTGGTAATATTCAATAGCAGGCTGATAACGGCTTAATTCAAAATAAGCCTCAGCAATGTTATATAAAGCATTTATTTTATCTTTTTTTAATTCAAATTCGTCCGATAATTCTAATGCCTTGCCTGCGTAACTCAAACTTGTTTCTGCGTTTTCGGCAAGTACAACAACGGATAGTTCATTATAAATTGAGGCTTTAGCTATTTTACCAGTACTAATTAGTTGTTGGTTCAAACTGTCGATTTTTGTTTTCTGGGCAAATGTAAAGTCGACAGAGAAGATCAATAATAAGTATAAAAATATAATTGGTTTAGTTGATTTAATCATAAAATAAAGATAGTAATTACAATAAACTACCAATAAAATAAATGATAAAAATAATGATTAATTGGATATAGGCAATGTAAAATAGAAATTGCTTCCTTTACCATATGTGCTTTCACACCAAATATGTCCGTTGTTTTCTTCAATTAATTCTTTGCAAAGAATTAATCCCAACCCGGTACCTTGTTCATTTTCGGTACCTTTAGTAGAATAGCTATAGTCAATCTTAAATAATTTGTCGAGATTTTCGGGTTTTATACCAATTCCATTATCAGAAACAGAAATAATCGCTTCATTGTCCTTTAACTCAGCTGAAATAGTAATTTCTCCGCCTTGATTTGTAAATTTAATTGCGTTGCTTACAAGGTTCCTAATTACAGTCGAAACAATATGCTTATCGGCAAAAACTGTAAAATTTTCAGGTACTTTGTTTGTAAGTTTTATGTTTTTCTTATCAGCTGTTAAGGTTAAAAGCGATGTGGCTTCGTCGTAAATCTCATTTAAAATAACTTTCTCGGGTGCTACTTTAATATTGCCTAACTGAGATTTTGACCACTGTAAAAGATTGCCAAGAAGGTTAAAAAGGTTTTGAGATGATTCGTAAATTATTTTACTGTACTCTTTTATTTCATTATCGGTAAGTTCATTATTGCGAGTATACAATGTTTCTGAAAATCCTAATAAAGCCTGAAATGGATTTTTTAAATCGTGTGCGATGATAGAGAAAAACTTGTCTTTGGTTGCATTTAATTCTTTTAGGTTCTTTTCTGATGATGAAAGTTTCTCGTTTGCATCTTTTAACTGATTGTTTTTTGATTCGAGCAATAAGTTGGTTCTCTTTTTAAGCCGCACCTGACTAAATCCTAAGATTGTAAGTATTAAAACAAGAATTGTAAATCCAATCCAGTATCGCTGTAAAATCTCTTGTCTTTTAAGTCGTAACAGATGAATTTCGTTATCTTTTCGGAGTAGTTCGTTTTCTGATTCAATATTTTCGGTTTCGTATTTAATCCTCATCTCGGCAATTCGATTGTTTGCTTCGTTGGAATAAAGACTATCGTTCATTTCGGCAAAAAGCTTATACGACTCGAGTGCTTTTAAGTGATTGTTTTCTTCAGAATAAATTTGGTAAAGAAAATCGTATGCTTCAAGCAAAAGATCTTTTGCATCAACTTGTTTGGCTAGTTTTATTGAGGCTGCCAAATGATTCTTTGCTTCAGGATATTTTTTTTGTTTTAAGTAAAGTTTAGCAAGATTATTATTTGAGTTTGCAATATCGTAGGAGTCTTTTCTTTCTTTATTAATTTTAAGCGATTGTGTTAAATAATCATATGCCTGACCATATTTTCCTTTTTCAATAAAAATTAATCCAATGTTATTTAGCGAAATTGCGATGCCCTGTGGGTCGTTATATTTTTTATTTATTTCATATGATTTGTTATAATATTCAAGAGCCTTGTCTCTATTCCCTTGCTCATCATAAACTGTACCTATATTATTGTATGCTGATGACTGGCCAGATTCATTTTTTAAACTAATCTCAATGTCGAGAGATTTTTGAAAATATAGTAGTGCTTTGTCTTTTTCCTTAATATTTTGATAAATTATACCAATATTGTTATACATGGCAGAAAGACCTGGTTGATTATTTGTCTTTTTATAAATTTCCAGTGCATCTAAAAAATAGTTTAAAGCCATATCCCAGCTGCTTATATCGCTATAAACATTGCCAATACTTCTATAAACCCTTGCAAGGGCATCTTCCTTGCCTAATTCTTTAGTTAGTTCCAACGACTTAAAAAAGTATTCCAGCGCTTTTCTACTATTTTCCATTTTTTCGTAAGTAAGAGCAATGAAGCTATAATAAGAAGCTGAATTAAATTTATCATTTTGTGAAATACTTATTGAAAGAGCTTGGTTATAAAGCTCTAAGGCTTTTTCATTATTCCCGGTTTCAGAATATAATGTGGCCATATTATTGTAAATATTTGCAATACCAGTTTGATCATTGCTGGATTTTCTTGCAGCTAATGATTTTTCGTAAAATTCAAGTGCCTTTTCGTATTGTTGCTGAAAATAATAAACATTGCCTATTCTGTTGTACGAATCTGATAATCCTAATTTATCCTGAACAATATGAGCTAAACTAAGTGCTTCGTTGGCATAATAGAAACTGCTATCGAGTGAGTAGTCCCAATACAATTTTGATAATTCGTTTAAGATTTCGATCTGTTTATTCTCTGGTGTACTTTTTAAAACTTTGGTTAAACTATCAATTTTTTGCCTGTCGTTCTGAGATATAGCAGGTTTAATAAATAAGAATAGAAAAACAATTACTATTGTAATTTTAATTGATGACATAAGATGGTATTATCAATATTGAATCAAGATACTAATTAAATGCAATAAATAAAAGATGTTATAAATAAAAGTAACTATTTCTAGTGTCTTAACTAACTTTACTCTCAACCTCACCATTATAAAAGGTTGTTGTAATAAGATCATCTGGTTTTAGATTGCCAGGATCCTTAATAGCCTTGCCTTCGTAACTTGTTATGGTATAACCTCTTTTTAAAATATTATCAGGACTTAATAATCTCAGATTATTATCCAGTAAACTAAGTTTATACTTATTTGATTGTAAAAAAGTTTTAGTGTATTGCAACTTTTTTTTATTTATCTGATTTATCAGGTCTTTTTGAGCAGAAATTTTTCCTGTTGAACTAATTATTGTCTTATAATTTAACTGATGGATCTCTGATTTTCTGTTTTTTATTGAAATTGATGTACTTATTTTTACCTCATTCTTTAGTAGGTTGAGAGCATGATTTTCTTTTAATAATAAGTTCTTGGTAACTGGTGAAAGAAAACCAATTAGTTGGTTTAGGTTGCTATTTTGCTCAAAAATAAAATCATTCAATAAATCATATGCCGAATTTCCCAATTCATCAATGTATTTCTCAAATTCACTGGTCTTTAGAATAATAAACTCAGCCACAGCAGTAGGTGTTTTAAGCTTAGTATTTGCAACGATGTCAATTACCGATTCGTCTTTATCGTGACCAATGCCAGTAATAACCGGAATAGGGAATTGAGCAACATGCGAAGCAAGATTATAACTATTAAAACAATTTAGGTCGGCTTGCGAACCTCCACCTCTTATGATTACTACTACATCGAAAAAATCTTCATAATTGTAAATTGCCTCAAGCGATTGAATTATAGAAGTTTCAGCTTGTGTACCCTGCATTATAGCCGGAAAAAGCTTGGTGTAAAAAATATAGTTCTTTTTATTACTCTTTAATTGATTTATAAAATCCTGATAACCTGCAGCCGTTTCAGAAGAAATTATGGCGATACGCTGAATAACAATAGGTAAATCAATCTCCTTATTCATGTTTATTACACCTTCGGATTCGAGCATCTTGATTGTTTCTGCTCTTTTTTTTGCTAAATCGCCAAGCGTATAATTGGGTTCAATATCAGTTATATTGAGGCTTAAACCATACAGTTCATGATATTCAACTTTTGCACGAAAAAGTATTTTTAAGCCTGGCGAGAGTTCCTGTGAGGTTATGCTTTCGAAGTAAGGTTTAATTAATCTGAACGTGAAAGCCCATATTGTTGCCCTGCATCGGGTTATAATATTTTCGCTGATAATGTCTTTTTCGATAAGCTCTAGGTAGCAATGACCGTTACGATTAATTTTGAGTTCGCTTATTTCGGCCACAATCCAAATCGAATCGGGTAGTGATTTGTTAATGAGCTCCTGTATGTTACGGTTTAGTTCGAGTAAACTTATCGATTGCTCCATTAAAAAGACTAGTTAGTTTTTATAACCCTTATTTGATGTGTGTTTTTGTCTGTTATTACCGAAACAATATATATTCCGACAGGTAATTCTTCAAGATTATCTATAGCTAATTTATTTGTATTTTTTGCTATTTCGGTTTGATAAACTTTTTCTCCGAGGAGGTTGTATAATTCAATTTTTGTTGGATGAGTTTGATTGTCAATCGAATAAAAGTAAACCGATAAGTGCTTGGTAAATGGATTCGGGTACGCTGTAAATGTTAAGTTGCTAACAGGTTGATTTATAGTTGATAGATTTGCAGCTCTTGCAAAATCAGGGATTCCGTATCCTAAAAAATTATCAGGATTTAAATAGTTGTTTGAGCTTTGTTCTATTCGTTCAATTAGTTCCAAGTTAGTCAGGTTGGGTATTGCCTGCCATAAACAAGCTGAAAGGCCTGTGATAATTGGTGCTGAATAAGATGTTCCATTGCCCACAACAACCTGCCCGAAAATATCCTGTACAGTTGTTTGATATCCCATTGCGGCCACATTTGGTTTTGTGCGTCCGTCAGACGTTGGTCCCTGACTGCTAAATGTAACATATGCACCATATCTGTCAATTGCTCCAACTGCTAAAACGCTGTCTCCATCTGCGGGAGCTGAAATATATTTCCAGCTGGTATTTCCTTCATTGCCTGCACTTACGACCACTAATATCCCTTTTGATGAAGCAATATCAGCAGCTTTAGTAATAAATGCAGTATTGCCGTCCATATCGCTATATGTGTAGTTCTGAGAAGGATCATCAAACACACTGTAACCTAATGAAGTATTTATTATATCAGCACCTGCGCTATCAGCAAATTCAGCTGCTGCAGCCCAGTTATCTTCTTCGACAGGATATTCTGAATTAGCATCTTCCGATCGTAAAAGCAGAAAATTAGCTTTTGGTGAAGATCCTATAAGTTGTCCTGAAATATTTCCACCAATTATCGATAACACACTCATTCCATGATTGTGATCTTCATACACTGATGGGTTTCTATCAACAAAATCATACGTTGATATTATCTGATTATTCGCAAACAAACTATCGAAAGCAGGTAAAGTATTGGATTGATAAAATCCGGCATCGATGACAGCAATTAAAATCCCCTGACCTTGAAATCCATTCTGATGCAATATATGTCCATTATGAAGATATAATTGAGTGCCTGATTCACCATAATCAAAATCATTACTGTTTTTAGGAGCTAGTTTACTTTGGTTAAACTTGTCTGTGCTATTGTAACTCAAAGATTGTGAGTTAGTTAAACTTTTAATTTCCTTAATAAAATTTAGAGTTGATAATTTAACTAGCAATCCTGGTTCTGAAGTATAAATAACAGCAGTATTAAGCCATTTGGATGTGTTAAGTACTGTTGCTCCAAGATTTCTTAGGCTATCCAGATAATATTCTGAAACAGGCAGGTCGTTTTCTTTAAGCTGAATATTCTGTTTTAACCTTCGCTCAAGAGCTTTCTCAGAAAGAAACTCCTCTGGGTGTTCGAGCGAATAAGTACTGTGATTTTTATCTTTAAAATAAATACGGTATTTATCAGGAGCAACCTGTGCTTTAATCTGAAAACTTAATAAAACTAATAAAAGGCTTATCCTGATTGATAATTTCATTTTAAACTAACTAATTAAAGTGGAGGATTGTTGTTATACATTTTCTCAAGAGGATCAACAAACTTACCTTTGTTTTTTTCAAGCAGATCAATTTCTTCCTGCTCGAGCTTGTTAAGTTCTTCCTGATTATCGGCTATTCCATTGGTATAATTAATTTCGGTTTTTACTTTACCCGATTCATCATAAATATACCATTTGCCTTCACGACGATTGTTTACATAATGGCCATAATACAATGGTTTTGAGTTGATGCTGAATGAGCTATAAGAGCCGTGTAATAATCCATCGACATAATTTGATCGAATCATTACATTGCCGTTATCATAATATCTTATTGATGTTCCATTCTGTAACCCATAATCCCACTCAAGTTTTTCAAAAACCACTCCATTATCATAATACCGGTTTTCGGTTCCGTGTTTTTTATCCATGACAAAGGTAATGGTACCAACCAGAAGACCTGCTTCGGAATAAAAATTCCATGTACTGTCTTTTAATTTATTTACGAAATATCCTTCGGCCTGTATTTGCTTATTCGGGTAGTGAAGTTTAGTAAATACTCTGGGATTATTCTCCTTGTAAAACATAGTAGCAATAAGGTTTCCCTCGCGATCATATCGTTTAAATTCACCAACAGGGATGTTATTCTTAAAGAATCCGGTGTACTGAAGTCCACCACCTGGATAACTTTTTTGCCAAACTCCTTGTTTTAATCCATTGTCATCAGTTTGGTTTATTTTGTTTTCTGTTGTCTGAGCAGTAGCAATAATCACTAAACTGAGTAGAATGATTGAAAATAATAATCTTTTCATAAACCTTTTTTTACAAATGTAAGAATAATTTGAAATGATCATTTAGAATGATCTATTATTAAACAACAAAGGCTGCTCAATGTTACTGAGCAGCCTTAAAAATTGTTCGCGCTTTATTATTTAACCTCTTCGAAGTCAACATCGGTTACTTCACCATCAGCTTTTTTGTCTGATGCTTGTTGCTGCGCACCTTGAGTTGGATCTTGTTGCGCACCGGCTTGCTGACTGGCTTTGTACATTTCTTCTGATGCCACTTGCCATGCCTGATTCAGAGCTTGCGTTTTAGCATCAACTTCTGCTAAATCCTGAGATTTGTGAGCTTCTTTTAGATCAGCTAATGCTTTTTCAATAGCAGCCTTCTTATCTGATGATAACTTATCGCCGAATTCTTTTAATTGCTTTTCGGTTGAGAAAATTAAGCTATCTGCAGTATTAAGTTTGTCAACTCGCTCACGTTCACGCTTATCGGCTTCCTCATTTGCTTTGGCTTCTTCTCTCATTCTCTTTATTTCATCATCAGTTAAACCCGATGAAGATTCTATTCGGATACTTTGCTCTTTATTTGTAGCTCTGTCTTTAGCTGTTACGTGAATAATACCATTTGCATCAATATCGAAAGTAACCTCGATTTGAGGAATACCTCTTGGGGCTGGTGGAATACCATCTAAGTGGAACCTTCCGATTGTTTTATTGCCACTTGCCATTGGTCTTTCACCTTGCAATACATGGATTTCAACTGATGGCTGGTTGTCAGCAGCTGTAGTAAATGTCTCAGATTTTTTTGTTGGTATAGTTGTATTCGACTCGATTAATTTAGTAAATACACCACCCATCGTTTCGATACCTAATGAAAGAGGAGTAACATCAAGTAATAAAACGTCTTTAACATCACCAGTTAAAACACCACCCTGAATAGCGGCACCAACAGCAACTACTTCGTCAGGATTTACTCCTTTTGAAGGTTTTTTGCCAAAGAATTTCTCAACAATATCCTGAATAGCAGGAATACGTGTTGATCCACCAACAAGAATAACCTCATCTATATCTTTGGTTTGGTATCCAGAATCTTTAAGTGCTTTGCGACAAGGTTCTAATGTAGCCTGAATTAAATGATCTGCCAGTTGCTCAAATTTTGCTCTTGAAAGAGTTTTTACAAGGTGTTTTGGGATTCCATCAACAGGCATAATATAAGGTAGATTTATCTCTGTTGAGCTTGCACTTGATAATTCAATTTTAGCTTTTTCAGCAGCTTCTTTTAAGCGCTGAAGAGCCATTGGATCTTTTCGTAAATCGATACGTTCTTCCCTTAAAAATTCTTCTGCTAACCAGTTGATAATTACCTCGTCAAAATCATCACCACCAAGGTGAGTATCACCATTAGTCGATTTTACCTCAAAAACACCATCACCTAATTCAAGTATTGAAATATCGAATGTTCCACCACCAAGGTCAAATACTGCAACTTTTATCTCACGGTTTTTCTTGTCTAAACCATAAGCTAAAGCCGCTGCTGTTGGCTCGTTTATAATACGTCGAACTTTTAAACCAGCTATTTCACCAGCTTCTTTTGTAGCCTGACGCTGAGAGTCATTGAAATATGCAGGAACAGTGATAACGGCTTCGGTTACTTCTTGTCCAAGATAATCTTCAGCGGTTTTTTTCATTTTTTGTAAAACCATTGCCGAGATTTCCTGTGGTGAATATTGTCTGTCGTCAATCTGTACACGAGGAGTATTATTATCGCCTTTTACTACTTTGAACGATACTCTGTTCATTTCTTTTTGCACTTTGTCATATGCTTCACCCATAAATCGCTTTATTGATGAAACTGTTTTTGTTGCATTTGTAATTGCTTGACGTTTAGCTGGATCGCCAATTTTACGTTCGCCATTTTCAACAAAAGCAACTACCGAAGGAGTTGTTCTGCGTCCTTCGTTATTAGGAATTACAACAGGCTCGTTACCCTCCATAACAGCAACACATGAGTTTGTTGTACCTAAGTCTATACCAATTATTTTTGCCATTTTAATATTGTTTTATTGTATTTATATTCTGTAATTTTTAAGTTTAATTCAGTTTAATCAATCATTATGCCATTTAAAATTTATGCTATAATGACACAAAGATTGACTGATAAAAAAGTTTTTTGGCATTTCTTTAATGACAAAAAGACAGTTTTGAAAACGGACTTGTGCAAATCAACCAGCTTAAAGAATCTTTTATTTTTTGAACATTTGAAAATATATATTTGTAGTTTTGCTGATTATAACTAAATCGAAATAATATGTCAGTTCATCAGGTAATAAAAAGAGTTACAACTCATGTTTTATATGAGATGAAACATCGTGGTGAAAAAATCGCCATGCTTACAGCCTATGATTATTCAATGGCACGAATCCTTGATCAGTCTGAGATTGATATAATTCTGGTTGGTGATTCTGCCTCCAATGTTATGGCTGGTAATGAAACCACATTACCAATTACTATGGATGAAATGATATATCACGCAAAATCTGTTGTTCGTGGAGTTAGCCGAGCATTAGTAGTTGTAGATCTGCCCTTTGGTTCTTACCAGGGAAACTCCAAAGAAGCCCTAACAAGTGCAATTCGAATCATGAAAGAAACAGGTGGCCATGCTGTAAAAATTGAAGGAGGAAAAGAGATTCTTGAATCCGTTCAACGAATTTTATCGGCTGGTATTCCTGTTATGGGACATTTAGGCTTAACACCTCAATCAATACATAAATTTGGAACTTATGTGGTTAGGGCAAGAGAAGAAGCTGAGGCTAAAAAACT
>JAVEZW010000024.1:0-24508 GCA_034002805.1 Bacteroidales bacterium
CTTCTTTAGCTTCTTCTTCGGCTTGTTTTTCAATTGTTTCAAGTTCTTTCTCAGTGGCTATTTTTTCTTTGAGAATCCACTCTTTCATTTTTCTGAGGCCATCAAATTCTACCTCGAACTTAAGCCTTTCTTCAGATTTGTATCTTTCGTGCGAACCAGAGGTTGAATGACCCTGAGGTTGAGTTATTTCATCAATATGAAAAACTACCGGAACATGTTCCTTACGTGCAATCTCAACACCTTCATTAAATAATTTTATTAATCCGGGATAATCCCATCCTTTTCCTTTAAAGATTACAATTCCTGGTTTGTCCTTTGTTCTTTCAAAGCCTTTTAGTAACTCTGAGATGCTTTCCTTTGTAGTTTGATATTTTTTTGGAACAGATATTCCATAACCATCGTCCCAAACAGCAATAACAGCAGGAACCTGCAACACACCAACAGCATTCATCGCTTCCCAAAATTGCCCTTCGGAAGTGCTGGCATCACCGATAGTTCCAAAAGCAATCTCGTTTCCTTTGTTTGATAATGTTGTAAACTGATGTAATTCTTTATTGTTTCTGAATAATTTCGAAGCATAAGCCAAACCAACCCAGCGAGCCATTTGCCCTGCTGTTGGTGAAATATCAGATGATGAATTTTTTTGTTTTGTTAAATCTTTCCATGATCCATCAGAATTTAAGCTTCGGGTAGAAAAGTGATTATTAAATGAACGACCACCATTTCCGGGATTCAAAGCAACATCCGTTTGTCCATACAACTGAGCAAAAAACTCTTCGGCACTAAATAAACCTGCGGCCATCATAAACGTTTGGTCGCGATAATAACCCGAACGCCAGTCGCCATCTTTAAAGTTCTTTGCAAGAGCAATCTGGGCTATTTCTTTACCATCGCCAAAGATTCCGAATTTGGCTTTTCCTGTTAAAACTTCTTTACGTCCCATTAAACTAATCTGACGACTTAGATTAGCCAATTTATAATCATTTAGAACTTCGTTTTTATTAAAGGAGTTTTTTTCTGTCTTCTCAATTTTTTCAGATGATTTTGCACTCATGTTATTCTATTTTATATTTTCAATTTTATACAATTTACAAAAAAAAGTTAAACAATAAATCTAAAGATTTATATAGATAGATATTATATAAAATATCTATCTTTGCACCCGAATGCTATAACAATAGAAATAAATTAATGTTTATTAAAATCATCATTTTAGTCATTGCAATTCTCTCAATTGCTTTTATAGCTCTAGGTTTTAACATATTCTTTAGGAATAAAAAATTCCCTCAAACTTCCGTTGGTAAGAATAAAGATATGGCTAAACTAGGATTGTCATGTGCTAAGCACGAAGAGGTTATTTGCCGCCGCGAAGTTGAAAACAGAACCGACATTTGCAATTCGTGCGGTTGCCACTAAAAAATCTAACAATTATTTAATTTGTTTGTTAATTGTATTAACTTGCAATAAAACAGATAAATTATGCAAAAAACAGCGTTGGTTTTTGGAGCCACAGGACTGGTTGGCACCTTTTTGGTAAATGAACTCGCCGAGAATGGAATCTACGAAAAGGTGAAGGTTTTTAACCGAAGAAAACAGAATTACACCCATAATAAGATTATTGAAATTCAGATTGATTTTGACAAAATAAACGAATATGTTCATGAGTTTAAAGGACATGATGCTTATTGCTGCCTCGGAACAACTTTAAGAAAAGCTGGTTCAAAAGAAAATTTCTTTAAAATAGATCACGATTTACCTCTCGAGATTGCTAAAATTTGTTCCGCGAATGATGTTGGTTCTTTTATTGCAATATCGTCGATTGGAGCAAATGCAGGAAGTTCCAATTATTATTTGCGTACAAAAGGCTTAATGGAATTACATATTCAGGAATTGGATTTCGACCAGCTGGCATTTGTTCGCCCATCCATGTTAGTTGGGCCTCGAAAAGAATTTCGATTTGGCGAGTTGTTTGGCAAAATCATAATGACACCTATAAATTACTTGCTTGTTGGAAAACTTAAAAAATACCGGTCAATTCATTCAAAAACAGTCGCAAAAGCAATGATTCAGATCGCCAATATGCCTATAGATAAATTGTTTTATGAATCGGATGAACTATCGGAATTAGCAAAAAATGAATAAAAGAAATGATTTCAGAACTTGATTTTTTAGAGATAATTAAAAAAAGGCAAAGCGACAGAGCTTATCAAAAAACACCCATTGAAAAGGAAAAAATCGAAAGAATCCTGGAAGCAGCGCGATTAGCTCCGTCAGCATGCAATGCCCAACCTTGGAAATTTATTGTTGTTGATGATTTTGAGTTAAAGAATAAAATTGCCGATAGTACCTCGAGCAAAGTACTGGGTATGAATCATTTTACAAAACAAGCTCCTGTACATATTGTCATTGTTGAAGAAAAGGCTAATTTCACCTCGACTGCAGGGAGTTTTATTAAGAAAAAAACATTTCCATTAATTGATATTGGTATAGCCGCCGAAAATATTTGCCTGCAAGCCACAGCCGAAGGTTTAGGAACTTGCATGATCGGTTGGTTCGATGAATCTAAAGTTAAAAAATTACTAAATATTCCTAGATCAAAAAGAGTTCCTCTGATTATTACCGTTGGCTACCCTGCAAAAGAAAATCGTGAAAAAAGGCGTAAACCACTAAATGATGTGGTGAGTTTTAATAAGTATTAGGATTGCAAAGTTATATGGTATAAGGTATTTGGTATTTGGTATTTGGTATACGTTTTTATAATAAATTGTCTATTAGGATTAACCTTTTGCAGTAATAAGTTAGTTTGAAACTACTTTTAGTCCGATGATGGAAACAATCAGCGTGAAAAGAAAAAATAATCGCAAAAATGTTGCTGGCTCTTTAAACACAAAAATTCCTAACAAAACAGTTCCAACAGCTCCAATTCCTGTCCATACGGCATAAGCAGTTCCGATTGGTAATGTTTGAGTTGCTTTAATTAATAGCACCATACTTATTGTAAGAGCAACAAAAAAACCTGCATACCAAAAATACATTTCTGTCCCTGTGGCTTCTTTCGCCTTTCCCAAACAAAAAGCAAATGCAGCCTCAAATAAACCCGCTATAACTAAAATAATCCAATTCATTTTTTAATACATTTTTATTGACATAGAATTAGGGCACAGCAAACCAATATGTTTTTTGCTAATTTGTTAATCTTACCTAACTAATGTCGAAAGTTAGGATTTTTTATTAAACCGACACCAAATTAATCGCATAAGTCAAACAATAATCAACTAATCACATATGCAATTGCACTGTTTGTCAAAAAGTTGGTAAGAATTATAAATAAAAAGCATTTAATTAAAGAATTTTATTGTAAAATTATTCAACTAAATCTCTCCAAATTATTAAACCATTAACTTAAATTAAACACTATGAAAATAAAATTATTACTGGTTGGATTAATTAGCTTTTTCCTTCTTTTTTCATGCGAAAATGATGACGAAGAAAACAATATTCATGATCTTCCAAATGGCTTTCCGTTAAAAGTTGGTTCTGCCTGGAAATATCAAAAAACCTATTTCGAAAATGGTGAAATTGATACAACTTACCTGGATACTCTTTATATTAGCGGAACCCATGAAAGTTATTACTTATATAGCTGGAATCCAGAAATATATAAATCACTGGTTAAAAATGTGGATAACAAATTAATTAGCTATGGTCATATAGGGAGCAGTGTAACATTCTATGATGAACCTTTAATTTTCTTTTTTTATGGAAAGGTTGGATGTCTTAATTCGACTGATTTCGAAAATTATGATTATGATAATAATACTGAATCGTTTTGTATATCAATTCAAAATGACATGGAATATCTCGGGGATAATTGGGATACCTATGTTGAAAAAATAACCTATTTAGATAATAGCGATGACGAATATACTTACTACAATAGCTTAGGTACTGTTAAAATAGAAAATTTCAATGAGTATAATATAATAACCTATAGATGTGTTTTACTTGAAAAATTGGAGAATGTTTATCCACCTCAATTATCAATTAAAAAAACCGAAACTAAAGGGATCTATTATAGGTAATACGGAACTCAGTAATAAACTTGATAAAACAAAAAATAATTAGGGAGTGAATTTCTATTCAAAAAATTCTTCCCTTTTTTTATGATATAAGTTGCCGGATTAGAATCGTGAATCACTTAACCTAAAATCAATTAATATAACGTGAGTTTGATATAAGTCAGGTTTATTTAATATAAATTCTGATTTTATATTTTTTGTAACTATATTTTTTACTATAATGATAAAGCCTTTTTTATGGGGCATAAGTTGTTTTTATAATCCCGGAGGGATTGAATATTTGTAGCAAATAGTTAAGAATTTAGAATGCGTGTCAGTAACAATGATGAACAAAGAATGAATCAAGCTAGGACACGCAATTGTAAATTGTCTAATTTATTTTGAAATCATGATCTGTAATTTGAGCACCAAATAACAGAATTACATTCTACAAGATTTTTGGTTGGTGCTCTCTCATCCCTAATCCCTTTTTGCTAAAAACCTGACTGCCGTCAGGCAAGTTATTTAGCTCCTACGGAGCCTCATTAAAACAAACTAACAGAATATCAATTCGTTTAGATAGGATTTTATAATTGAAGCGAAGATTATATTTTTAATTCTAATATCGAACTTACGTTTACATTAACAATCAAAGCCCACCGTTAAAATTTTTATATCTTGTTGCCTAATCTAAAATAATCTTGTCTAATTTCTCTCTTATAAGCTTAGAAGAAGGTCTTGGTGCATTATTGTCGATTATATACCCAGTTTTATCAATAATTATATAAGTTGGATATCCAGAAAACTTAAGTGTACTAGTAAGTATTTCTGATTCTGCTTTATTAAAATAGTAGTTTTCACCTATTAAACTATTATTATCTAGTAGCTTCTTCCATTCTTCTTTATCGGATGATAAACATAAATTTACAAACACAACTGGTTTATTCTTATAATTGTTATATAACTCTATTGAATAAGGCAATTCCTTTTTACAATGACTACACCATGTGGCCCATATGTCGAGATAGATAATTTTATTTTTATGCTTTTCAGCTAAATTTTTAAATACTTCTCCAATAATTTTATTTTCTTCTCTTGTATCTGAATAAAAACTTGAGATATGTTTATTATTTTCAAATTCACACTGTTCTTTTCTTTCTGTTAGTAAAGAAATAAGTTCTTTATTTTCGATGAATCGTGTAACTTCTTTAAATAATTCCAGAAAATCTTTGGAAGATTTATCAAGCAATTCAATATAGAGCCAATAACATATTAGTTCTCTGCTAATTCCGGCCTTTTCATTATTTATAATATTATTAAGTACTGATCTATATTCGTTTAAGAAATCTTCATTTATTCTATAAATATTTAAGGTATCCTTTTGAAAATACTTTCTAGAATAATTGATCAGGTGATAATTATACCAAGATGTTATAATTGCTTTATCGTCATTTACTGAAAATAAGTCTTTATCAAACAAATCTCCTTCAAAACTGAGATTATTATCCTCTTGATACCATTTATAATCTAAAAGATAATTTGCATAACCATAAATTATATTCTTTTTTGCCCAAAGCATAAATAATTCTGAAGGATTATAATCCTTTTTAAATACTGATAGAATTGAATCTTCAATATTGATCTGTTTTCTTAAATCATTCAAATATTCATTAACTGATTTATTTTCTAATTCTGGTTGGAAATCCTTAATATTTCTAAATCGTAAATAATTTAAAATATCTTTTGAAACCACACTATTTGTTCCACTTATTTTAAAATCAGGATGTTTATCTTTTCTAAATTTTTCAGAATTTAATGTCAAAACAAGGCTATCATTGGGTTGAATAAATAATCTTGCAAACCCTTTCTCGTATTTTAGTAGAACATCCTGGGCATGCAACACTTTTATTTCAAACCTAAAATTACCATTTGAATCGATTATTTCGGTTCCACTATCACAACGATCATTAGAACAAGCGTAAGAAAGAGAAATAACCTTTGAAGAATTTTCATCCATTTCAACTTTCCCATTAATAATAACTGTTCCAACCTGAATTCCTATATCTTCATTTTTTGAACTACATGATGAAAATAATATTAATAGTACTATCAATAATCGATTATGAATACTCATTTTTTCAAATTATAAATTCATTAAAATATAGAATATTTTCGTTTTTTATCCATTTAACAAGATTAAAAGTTACAGTTCAAAAAACTTAATGCCACAAAACCAAAAAATATCTAATAATTGATCAAAGCCCATCATAAAGCTAATTTAAATTTTTGTATTTAGTGTTTGATCATTGATAATTGTTAATTGTATCCTAAACAACATTTACTTCCATTTCCAACTGAATTCCAAACATCTGATTAACCGAATTCTGAATCTCTTTTGCAAGGTTAAGTATTTCGTTTCCAGTTGCATTTCCTAAATTTATTAGAACTAATGCCTGCTTGCTGTGAACTCCTGCGTTGCCGAGGTTTTTACCTTTCCATCCTGCTTGTTCAATAAGCCAACCGGCGGGCACTTTTACTCTATTATTACCTTGCGGATAGGATGGTGCATCAGGAAAACTACGTTTTAAGTTTTCAAAATTGGCCAAATCAATTTCAGGATTTTTAAAGAAGCTTCCAGCATTACCTATTACCTCAGGATTAGGTAATTTCGATTCGCGTATATTTATTACTGCTTGCCTTACATTTTTAAGATTTACCGAATCATATTTCTTTAATTCATCGGTCAGATTTCCGTAACTTAGAATAAACTCTGCATTCTTTTTTAACCTGAAATGAACATGTGTAATTATATGTTTTCCCTTTAAATCTCTTTTAAAAATACTATCACGATAACCAAATTTGCAATCAGTATTCGAAAATAAATGTTCCGTTAAAATACTTGTTTCTATTGTCTCAACTTTTACAATTGTATCTTTTACCTCAACACCATATGCGCCAATATTCTGAATAGGGCACGTTCCGACAAATCCCGGAATTAGTGATAAATTTTCGATCCCGTACCAATTATGTTCAACACAAAAATCAACAAACTCATCCCAATTTTCGCCTGCCCCTACTCTTAAATCAACATAATCAGAAGTTTCAGAAACAATTTCTATTCCTTTAATTGTAGGTTGAATTATTAATCCATTAAAATCGCCAGTAAAAAGCACATTGCTGCCTCCACCCAGAATTAATAAAGGGATTTTTTTTTCTTGCTTTAATCTTAAAAGTTCTTTTAGCTCATCAATATTCGAAAAACTTGAGAAATAAGTGCATTTAACATCAAAACCAAATGTATTGTATTTTTTTAAAGAATAATTTTCTTTGATTTCAATCATATCTTTTTAATTTTATCATCCAAAGATACAGATTGAAAATTAAAATCAGCAATCCATATTGTATTAACCATAATGAACAGAAAAAAAATAATTTATCTTGCTGTAACAAACGACCTGGTAACCGATAACAGAGTACATAAAATTGCCAGCACACTATTAAAATCAGGAGCAAAGGTTACTGTAATCGGCAGAATTAAAAACGATTTAACACCTTTATCAGAACGACTATATAAAACTATTCGTTTCAACATGATTTTTAAACGAGGTTTTTTGTTTTATAAATTTTTTAATATCCGACTATTTGTTTTTTTACTTTTTCATCGATTTAATATTGTTGTTGCAAACGATCTGGATACATTGCCTGGATGCTTTTTAGCTGCAATCTTAAAACGTAAAAAATTAGTTTACGATAGCCACGAATATTTTACCGAAGTGCCCGAACTAGTTAACCGAAAGTTTCCGAAAAAAGTTTGGCAACTAATTGAGAAAATGATATTACCCAGAATTAAATATTCATATACCGTTTCGGAATCGATTGCAGAAACATACAATATAAAATATGGTATATCCATGCAGGTGGTTCGAAATGTACCCTATTGTATCGAAAACTTGATAACAGATGGAGTTAAAGAAGGCAATCAGCGGGTTATTCTTTATCAGGGATCAGTTAATATAGGTCGCGGACTTGAGCACATGATTGATGCAATGGAATACATTGAAAATACAATACTCCGAATTATTGGTGATGGCGATATAAAAGAGAATCTCAAAAAACGAGTTGTGCAAAGAGGATTGGAAAACAAGATCAAATTCATAAGCAGATTACCATTCGAAAATCTTTTTGAAGAAACCTGTAAAGCAGATCTCGGAATTGCCCTCGAAGAAAACATTGGGTTAAACTACTATTATGCCTTACCAAATAAACTCTTCGATTATATTCAGGCTCGCATTCCTGTCCTTGTATCTCCTTTTCCTGAAATGCAAAAAATTGTACGCAAATATGATATTGGAACAGTTTATAATCACCAGGATCCACAGTCGCTTGCAAAAAAAATTATAGAAATATTTGAGTTAAAAAACCGGTATCAAAAGTGGAAAGAGAATACCGATAAGGCAGCCCTTGATCTTTGTTGGGAAAAAGAAGAGCAAGTACTAAAGGCTATTTATACACAAGCAGGGCTTAATTTTAATAATTAATTTTAACACGATAGGGGTAAATAAATTATCAAACGTTATTGGGTTAAACATATCTTTTAATGTCCGAAAAATCTGACGTTTTGCTTGTAACACGAATCAAAGAGGGGAATAAACAAGCCTTTGATTCGCTATTCTTTAAATACTATAATCCATTATTCAGATACGCATTTACGATCAGCAAAAACAAATTTATTGCCGAGGACTCTGTACAACAGGTATTTATTAAAATATGGAATAATACTTCTATCCTATCACCAGAAATTACAGTGGGTAAAATACTTTTTAGTTTTACACACAATCAAATAATTGATGAAATTAGGAAAGAAAATACCCGTAAAAAATACCAGGATTCATTTGCAAGTATTCAGGAAACTTCAATTTACGAAAGCAAGGATGAAGATAAGCTAAGATCAATGGCTATTATAGAAAGTGCGATCGACAGATTACCAGAAAAAACAAAAGAGATATTCAGACTAGCTAAACAAGAAGGATTGAGTTATGACGAGATAGCTAGTTATTTAAAAATATCGCAGAAAACAGTCGAAAACCAAATGGGTAACGCTTTCAAAAAGCTGCGCGAATACCTAAATCCATACAAAGAATTATTATAACTAAGGGGAACTGATTTTAGAAACGTTATATAAACAAATGAAGAAATTTTTTAACATAAAAAGATCTAAAAACAACCACGATGCCCAATTTATGGACAGCATTATGGAAAAGCACAATATTTCCTTTCGTGATATTGATTTTAAACACACGGAGATTGACACCTTAAACGCCTATCAGAAATTAAATAAATCGATTGAACTAAATAAGCCAAAAAGGTTGTATTCTCCGATTGCAGATTTTAACTGGCACCCATTTTTAAAACCCGCTTATACTGTAATTTTAACTACGATAGTTTTACTCACTATTTTATTTTTCAGAAAAGAAACCGATAAAAAGCATTATGCCGAAATTATTGTAGAGAAAGGTGAAAAAATAAAACTCAATGTAAACGAAGATCTTACTATCTGGATTAACTCTGAAAGTTATGTTAAAATACCTACTAATGGTAAAATTGGTAAAGAGATTTTTATTGAGGGTGAAGCATTTGTTGAAACAAGCCTGGCAAATACTAAAGAATATTCAATAATATCGGGCAATACCATTTGTACTATTAAAAACGGTGCATTTAACATTAAAACAGACCCGATGCAAATCATAGCCACAGTTACCAAAGGTACAGTCGAGTTTTATAACACAAATCTGCCTAAATCAACACAAATCACTTTGGCAGGAAAAGACAAAGCTACATTATTCAAAAAGCACGATTTTATTGCTATTGAGACCGAAAAAAACAGTAATTATCTGTACTGGAAAACAGGTATCTTAAAATTTGAAAACACAAATCTGACAGAAGTGGCTAAAACCATAACTGAATTTTTCAACATACCTATTCAGGTAAATAACACAGAACTAAAAGATCTTAAATTTTCAGCAACATTTGAAAATCCCGAAATTGATGATATTCTAGATAAAATTCAATCCACAATCAACTGCCAAATTGCCGGAGATGGTAGTAAATTATTAATTAATTAAAACTAAAAAACATGAAACGAAAACTATTAATACTTTGCTTGCTTTTCATAGGAACTCAAATCCATGTTTTCTCTCAGGATCTTGAGGCGATACGACAAGAATTAAACAAAGCATCTGAAAATAGCACCTTTTTGAAAGACTTTAAATATAATTTAAACCCGGGTGAATATCAGAAACTATCAATAATTCTATCAAAGAACGCGAATTACCATTTTTTTATTTATAATGAAGATAAAAAAACTGTTGAATTTAAACTTGTTGATAAAGAGAAAGAGATATTACCTACAAAAATTACATTAAAACATAAAAACATCCTTGATTTGGAATATAAGCTAAAAGAATCAGGAATATATACAATAATTATCAATAATAAAACCGATAAGAATAGGAAATCTATCATCCTGCTTACGATGGACGGAGATGATAATTTGACAAAAACATTATCTTCAGCTGATGTAAAAGAAGTAACCAATGAGAATGCTGATTGTGAAGAAATTGTAATTATTAATTCATCAAATGAAAATTCTCAAAACAAACAAAACGAAATTACTGAAGATGAGATCTTCATAATTGTCGAACAGATGCCTAGATTTGGGAACACAGATGATGATAAAGAATCAGGAAAACTTTTTAGGGAGTTTATTGCAAAACAAATAGTTTATCCTGAAGAAGCTAAAGCTAAAAATATCCAGGGCAGAGTTTATATAACGTTTGTTATTGGCAAAGATGGATATATTAAAAATGCAAAAATAGCCAGAGGTGTTCATCCTGCATTAGATCAGGAAGCACTAAGAGTAGTTTACTCCTCTCCAAAATGGATGGCAGGTATGCAACGTGGGCAAAATGTAAATGTTTCATACACAATACCTATAACATTCGATCTTAAGAAAGACAAAAAGGGGGAATAATCCTCCTTTTTTTTACTTATAAATCTTTTCTTTATTAAGTGCCCGTTGGTATGCGCGGGCATTTACATTATGTTGTTCGAGTGTTTTGGCAAAAACATGGTACCCTGAAAAATCAGCGCTGGCACAAAAATAAAGATAATCATGATCTTTATAATTCAGTACTGCTTCAATTGCAGCTATCGAAGGAATAGAGATTGGTCCGGGAGGCAAACCATAATTTTTGTATGTATTATAAGGTGAGTTTATCTCCAGATGCTTATTAATAACTCGTTTAATAGAAAAATCGTTCCATGCAAATTTTATCGTCGGATCGGCTTGTAAAGGCATTCGTTTTCTCAACCGATTAATATAAACACCTGCAATCTCATCCATCTCATCGTTTTTGTAGGTTTCTTCATCAACAATCGAAGCTATGGTAACCACATCTTCGGGAGTTAGGTTTAGTGCAGCTGCCTTTGATAAACGCTTATCGTTCCAGAATTTTTTATATTCGCCATGCATCTTCTCAATAAACTTTTCGGCTGAGGTATTCCACCAAAATTCGTAGGTATTAGGTAAAAAGATACAACTAATAGTGGCGGGAGTTAATCCAAGCTTTTCGGTATAACTATTATTTTTAAGCAATCGAATTATTGAAAGAGAATCAGCTTCAATCTGTTTGGCAATTTTACCCGCAAGTTGTTCTTTGGTTCGAACACTGTTAAATACAACTTTTACCGGTTCTTGCTTACCTGAGCGCAATAAATCAATTAATTTATTGTTGCTCATTCCGTTCTTTAGCTTATATCTGCCGGGATAAATATTGTTTCTATAATTTTTCTTTTCCGCAAGCCACTCAAACGAATTACGATTTACAATATAGTTTTTTTCGTACAGAATACTAACTACATCTTCAATTGTCGATCCGGTTGGTATATAAACATAGGCCGTTTTAGCTTCAGTAAGTATCACATTTGGTTTATATATTCGCTGATAGCTCTTAAATAAAACAAAACCAGCAATAAGCAGAATAATTAAAATGATTGCTATAATGATTCTTTTCAATTGGTTAAACCCCTCTTTTTTCTTTGCCATCGATTTTTTTAAATTTGAAAACAAAAATATGCTTATTTTGGTTTTAGTACTTAAGAATATTTAACTAATTATGCATAAAAAATTGCTATCGGTCAATCTTTTTTATTTATATTTATAAATAAATTGTAAATTTATGTGATTTTTTACTTTTGCATAAAATTTATTAACTTGGGTAAAAATTAATAATTTCTTATGAAAGATTTAATAATAAAAGAAACTGAAAAAACACCATCCGTATTATTAAGTGTAAATGGAATATTAAAGATTGAGGGGAGATCTATTCCTGAAGATGCGGCTAAGTTTTTTAAACCCATTCTTGATTGGACAAAAGAATTTACTGCTCCCGAAATACGCGTTGATATTAAACTTGAATATTTTAATACCAGCTCATCTAAATTTATTCTCGAAATGCTTCGTTTGCTTGAAGGCAATCCAAATAACAATAACGTAGTTGTTAATTGGTTTTATGAAGAAGGCGACTTAGATGTACTTGAATCAGGACAATATTTTGAATCTATCATTGGTATTCCCTTTAAATATATCGAATACGAAGAATAAATGAAAGCTCTTTTTTAAAGAGCTTTTTTAAGCTTTAAACAATTCTTTTTTAAACGTATTCTTTAAAAATCTGATGTTTTTTTAACATGATGAATTTATAAAACTATGGAAGCCTCTCAAATAACAAATATAGTGGTTGCAGTAAAAGGGGCCAACCTGGCAAACAGTATTCAAAAAGATTTGCACTCAGAAAATATAAATTTAAAAATCTTTTTGAATGGCAAAGATGCATACTCCCACCTGATAAAAACTGATGATCTAAATACATTTGTATTATTAGGTAATAATTTGCCGGGTATAAAAGGTCTCGAACTGGCACGAATCCTAAAAAAACAAAATAAACCATTTTCGTTTATTTTTTTAATCGATGAAACTTGCGATAAACATACGGTAGAAACAATCAGAGCTGAGTCTTTTTACTTTGTTAATCAAACCACAGATATTTCTACAGAGATTTTTCCACTTATTGCAGAACTTAATTCTATAAAAAATAAACAAACAGAGGACGATGATCTTAATCAGTCGTTAGAATATTATAAAAAAAGAATAAACGATCTTGAGCGCGATGTTGATTTTTATGTAAAACAGGGAGACCTGATTACAAAGCAACGGGCGAAAATGCAGAAAGAAAGAGATCAGCTGGCTATCGAGAAATCTGAAATTTCGAAACAGAAGGAGATTATGGAAGCCGATCTGCAATTTATTATGAAACAAGGTGATAAAATTGCAGAGCAAAAACATAAAATAAAGATTCAGCATGATCTGGTGCAACAGCAAAAACAAAAAATTACCGATAGTATTGTTTATGCAAAAAGAATTCAATCTGCGATATTAGCACCAAATAGTTTTATTCAGCATTTGCTTGCCGATCATTTTATACTTTACAAACCCCGCGATATAGTGAGTGGCGATTTCTACTGGATAAAACAGGTAGACGACCGAATTTGTATTGCAGCTGTTGATTGTACAGGCCATGGAGTTCCGGGTGCACTTATGAGTATGCTAGGTGTTACATTTCTTAACGAAATAATCAATAAAAATCCAAAAATCGAAGCTAACGAAATACTTAACGAGCTAAGAACACATATTATCAGCTCCTTAAGACAAACAGGAAAGTCAGGAGAGACACGCGATGGCATGGATATTTCACTCTGCATTCTGAATAACAAATCGAAAACACTCGAATATGCAGGTGCAAATAACCATATGTACCTGCTAAGAAACAACGAACTTTCTGAAATAAAGGCAGATAGAATGCCCATTGGAATTCATCGCAGGGCAAAAGAGCCATTTACGAATCACGTTATTGATATCTTAAAAGATGATGTGGTTTATATTTTCTCCGATGGATATGTAGATCAGTTTGGAGGTGCTGATGGACGTAAATTTTTACCTACCAATTTTAAAAATCTACTTTTTGATATTCATCAAAAACCTTTTGCTGAGCAAAAAACTATCCTAGATGCCAATTTTGAAAGCTGGAGAGGAGAACACAGGCAACTGGATGATATTTTAGTTATAGGTTTTAAAATAGCATTCGAAAAAGTATTTAATAAACAAAAAGATGTTTATGACTGGGATGGCAAAATAATACTGATTGCCGAAGATGATGATGCAAACTACATGCTTTTAGAAAGAGCGCTGGCTAAAACAAAAGCCACCTTAATAAGAGCTGAAAACGGCAAGGAAGCTGTTAAAATTTTCAAATCCACTCCTGGAATCTGCGTTATACTAATGGATATAAGAATGCCTATTATGGATGGTATTGAAGCAACACAGGAAATTAAAGATATAGATAGTAAAATACCTATTATTGTACAAACCGCATTCACAATGTCGAGCGAAAAGGAAAAAAGTTTTAAAGCTGGTTGCGATGATTATATTTCTAAGCCAATTAACATTAAAGAACTCATGGCAACGGTTAGTAAATATATCGACAGAAACTAAAAAAGCGGGTTAACCCCGTTTTTTTAGTTTCAATTTGTCTAATATTCTTTTATTCGTTTCAAATATTCGCTAATCATTTTATTTATTTTCAATTAACTATATATTTTTAATAAATACATATTCCACCCATCAATTTGTGTCAACGTAAAAGATGTTTACCAGGATAATCATCATAGAAATTAAAAGCTTGTCCTAATAGGCTAAAAATAATATATAATAATATTCCAATAATTATAAACCAGCCAACTATAGGAATATTATTTAATCTACTTAATAATAAATATAATCCAATTCTAATCGAGTTATTAATTTTCTTTAGATAGCTCACAAATAGCAAGTATTAAAAATCTAAAATATGTAAAAACTTTACTAAGCGGCATTTGCAATGCCGCTTAACTTTTTATTTTATTTACTGCATATCTTTGAAATAAGAATAACAGTAAATCGTGCTATTCCTCTATTTTAACTTCTCTAACGCTTCTTTAATTCGTTTCATTGCCTCAACTAACTTTTCATCAGATGTGGCATATGAAAACCGGATATAATCATCTGATCCGAATGCACTACCCGAAACTAACGCAACATGGGCATTCTCTAACAAATACAAACATAACTCATCAGCATTCTTGATAGCTGTTTTTCCGTCTGATTTACCAAAAAAGTAATCTACTTTAGGAAACAAATAAAATGCTCCTTCGGGATTATTATACTTCAATCCTTTAATATCTTTTACAAGACTAATAACCAAATCTTTACGTCGCTTAAATGCAGCCACCATCTCAGTTATGCAACTGCTATCTGAGTTAAGTGCTGCAACAGAAGCCATTTGCGAAATAGATGATGCACCAGAGGTTGTTTGTCCCTGAATTTTATCGCAAGCTTTAGCAATCCATTTGGGAGCAGCAATATATCCAATACGCCAACCTGTCATTGCGTAACCTTTTGAAACACCATTTACAACAATTACCTTATCCCGGATAAAATCAAACTGCGCAATACTTTCGTGTTTTCCAACAAAATTAATGTGTTCGTAAATCTCATCCGAAATAATATAAATATCATGATTTACACCTGCTATTACATCTGCAATTGCTTTTAGCTCATCTCTTGAATAAAGACTACCGGTTGGATTTGATGGAGAACATAAAAACAAAGCTTTGGTTTTTGGCGTTATTGCTTTTTTTAATTGATCGGGAGTTATTTTAAAATCATTATCAATGGTTGTAGGAACAACGATATTAACCCCTTCGGCAAGTTTAACCATTTCGATATAACTTACCCAGTATGGAGCAGGAACAATAACCTCGTCGCCTTTATTAACTAACGAAAGAATAACATTTGCAAGCGAGTGTTTTGCTCCGCATGAAACAACTATCTGATCTGTAGCATAATCGAGATTATTTTCTCTTTTTAATTTTGCTGATATAGCTTTTAACAACTCAGGATATCCTGGAACTGGCGAATAATGCGAATAATTATCGTTTATCGCTTTTATTGCTGCATCCTTAATATGCTGAGGAGTATTAAAATCAGGTTCTCCAACGCTTAGATTAATAACATCAATCCCTTTGCATTGAAGCTCGCGACTTTTTCTACTCATTTCAAGTGTTTGAGAAACAGCCAGGCTGTTTACGCGGTTTGATACGTTTTCCATAATCGTTTAAATTATAAAGGTTAATGCAGGGCATCAACCAATATGTTATAAAATTTATTAAATTTGATCTGAATAATATTGCTGTAAGCAAAAGACAAATATAAAACTTTTTAAAGGATTAATTTGTGTTATATAACAATCCTAATTAAATTTACAAATCATTAAAATTCAATTATTTAACAAATATATTGTATGATGACAGAGGTTTTAGAAATTTTAAAATATATTTTACCATCCATAATAGTTTTGCTTACTGTATGGTTTGTTTTGTACTCGATGATTAAAAATGAGCAAAAAAGAAATCATATGGAGTCTGTTGTACGAAACCAACGAATTACAATGCCTGTAAGATTGCAAGCCTACGAACGTATGACCATTTTGCTCGAACGTATTTCGCCAGAAGCTCTTATTATGAGAGTTAATAATCCAGCGCTTACAGCCAAACAGTTTCAGACTGAGTTACTAAATACAATCCGAATGGAGTTTGATCACAATGTTGGTCAGCAGATTTATATATCAAATCAGGCCTGGGAGCTTATTAAAAATGCCAAAACAAGTGTTATTCAGCTAATTAATACAACTGCAGTAAAGGTAAAACCCGAATCTCAATCAATCATTCTGAGCCGAATGATTCTCGAAGAACTTATGGAGCAAGAGAAATCGCCTGTAAATATTGCTCTTGACTTTTTAAAAGCGGAAATACGACAGTTTATCTAAAATATAAAGCAGAAATGCTGTCCCTATCTTTTTATCAGATAAAAATACATACCTGTAGTAAGCATAAAACTTCTGTTGTAAACGTCTTTAGGTTTATCAACATTATAAAAGTAGTTGTTTAGCTCTGGATCGTTGAAGTTATATCGATGATCTGCTGTTCTGTTATCGATATTATATAAACCCTGACAATATCGGAGATCGAGGAAAATATCAGCGCTACGATTAAACCTGCCTTGTACTCCAAATCCAACCAAAAATCCATAATCAAAAGAAGTCATATTCGTTTTAATATTTTCGTTAATTTCTTTTGATTCTTCAAATATTTCGAATAGGCCTTTTGTGTTAGCCGAAACCAGATAAGAAGCATATCCGCCTCCATAAATATAAATCTGAGGATCTTTAAAAAATGCATATTTTATAAAAACCGGCATCGCTACATAATTAAGGTTGGTTTGTATTTCGTAGCTATTAAACTTACCTCCTTTTTTCTCATAATTTGCTTCGGCATTAATTGAAAAACGAGGAGTAAAAAAAAGTGCTCCGGTAATTCCAAGTTGAGGAGAAATCAGTTTTCCATGAGTATCCATAGCATCATCGCCATGCAATGAGGATAGATGGAAACCTCCTTTTAATCCATATGTAGGTGAACTGTATGGATTTTGACCAAAACTGAAATATGAACTTATTAAGATTAAAGTAAAAAGAATATATCTCACCTTGTTTAATTTTTAAATATTACTCTAAAATACAAAAAATATTGTAAAAAAATTGCCTGTCAATTAAATGACAGGCAATTAAACATAATCCTTAACTCATTTATTTTATCAAATCTACACTTCGTTTAACAAACTTGGTTAAATCTTCGCCTTTAAGCATATTGTTTGCAAGTAAAGCTAAATCAATTAATTGCTTAACTAATTTATTCTCTTTACCATAGTTACCAAGGATTTCGGATTTTTGTTTATTGATTTCATCAATTTTCTTTTCAACATCTGATAATTTGTCTTTGTCGGCCTGGTTTATTTCCTCCTCTTTCTTATCTTTTTGAAGTTTTTTTAATTCATCTTTTTCATTTTCGAAAGGCTTTAACTCTTCAATTAGTTTGGAAAGCTTGGTTCCAATTTTTTTATCTTTCTGCTCAATAATCTTCTCAAGCAACTTATGATTTGAATTTATAACCAGGTTATAACTATCGGGTATATCGCCATAAAAATTCATTCCACCGCTCATCGATGCCATATCTTTCATACGGCGCATAAACTCCGACTGGGTAATAATTACAGGATCATCAGTATCTTTCATATTTTCGAACTGAACGGTAAAAGATCCAACTGATGGCAACTGGCTTTCGAACATTTTCGACAATTGATTTTTCTCTTCTTCAGATAAATGCGACTCAACAACCTCATCTTTTTTAATAAGCTTATCAACTACATCAGAGTCAACACGCATAAAACGGGTATCCTTTAGCTTTTGTTCGAGCTGATTAATAAAATGTGTATCGAGCTGTCCATCCATTAAAAGCACATCATAGCCTTTGGCTTTTGCATTTTCAATAAATGTAAATTGCTTGTCTTTATCGGTTGCATAGAGATAAACTAATGTTTTATTTTTATCTGTTTGGTTTTCTTTAATCAATTTTTCGTACTCATCTAATGTAAAATATTTATTATCTGAGCTTTTAAGCAATACGAAATCCTTGGCTTTTTCATAAAACTTTTCATCAGTAAGCATTCCATATTCGATAAAAATCTTTAAATCATCCCATTTCTTTTCGAACTGAACACGATCATTCTTGAAGATTTCGTCTAACCTGTCGCCCACTTTTTTGGTGATATGATTTGAAATCTTTTTAACATTCGAATCGCTTTGCAGATAACTTCTTGAAACGTTTAAAGGAATATCGGGTGAGTCGAGAACCCCATGCAACAATGTTAAAAATTCGGGTACAATACCTTCAACCGAATCGGTTACAAACACTTGGTTTGCATATAGTTGGATTTTATTTTTTTGTACCTCTATGTTATTCTTGATTTTCGGGAAATACAAAATTCCTGTAAGGTTAAAAGGATAATCGACATTCAAGTGAATATGAAACAATGGTTCTTCTTTAAAGGGATAAAGCTTATCGTAAAAGCTTTTATAATCCTCATCTTTTAACTCAGATGGTTTTCTTGTCCAAACAGGATTTGTATCATTTATAATATGATCTTTGTCTGTTTCAACTTCTTTACCATCTTTCCAGTCTTTTTCCTTCCCAAATGCGATCTCTATGGGTAAAAAGCGGCAGTACTTATTCAATAATTCTTTTATTCTGCTTTCCTCGGCAAATTCTTTCGATTCATCATCTATATACAGAATTATATCCGTGCCCCTATCTTTCTTTTTGCCTTCTTCCATGGTATATTCAGGACTTCCATCACACGACCATTTAACTGGTTTTGCATCTTCCTTATAAGATAGGGTTATGATCTCTACCTTTTTCGAAACCATGAATGCAGAATAAAAACCCAACCCAAACTTACCAATGATGGTTGTCTGATCTTTGAATTTATTCAGAAACTCACCAGCACTCGAGAAAGCAATCTGATTGATATACTTATCCACTTCTTCCTCAGTCATTCCGATACCTCTATCACTTATTGTAAGAGTTTTCTTTTTAGCATCGAGACTTACATGTATTGTCAGATCACCCAAATCACCTTTTACATCACCAAGTGACGATAACTTCTTTAGCTTTTGGGTTGCATCAATTGCATTTGAGATTAACTCGCGCAAGAAAATCTCATGATCAGAGTATAAAAACTTCTTAATTATTGGAAAGATATTCTCTGTAGTTACACCTATTTTACCTGTTTGCATTTTCTTTTCCATTTTGAGTTTAACATTTTAATTCAGATTACCCTAATTTCAAAGTATATGCCATTTACAACAAACTGACAAATAGACATGCAAATGATCAATTAGATGACTTTTTAAGAAAATTTTTCAGTGTTTTTTATAACAGATTGATTTAAGCAGAAAAGAAAGAAGGAAAGAAATACCATAAAATCGCCACTAGGATCGCCATAAAAACTGTAAATAGTATAAACAACTCTGTAACAAAAAGGCTTGATTGTTTTTTAAGTATAAAATTTTTCTGACTAATTATACCTTTAATATTGTTCTCGAGTCGTAAAATAAAGTTGTCGTTTTTCTTTATTGCAGTATAAACTCCATGATGAAATGCTAATGAAACAGTGTCAATATCATCACTATCAGAATATAAAATAACTTCGGTAAACGGATTGATTGTTTTTATTTTCTTTAAAACATCAATAACCTCAACAGAATTACCTTCTTCATCAATTTCCAAGTGATTTGAGATAAAAACAATATATATCTGGTTCTTTTTGGGTTTTATATCCTGAAAATCAGCAATAAACGCCCTGCTTTTCGAATAAATTTTAATATTATAACTTCCTAACTGATCTGACTTTTTGATGATTTCTCTAATTGATGCATCATCGTCATCGATAAAATATATAAAAACCTTATCATTGCTGATTCTTCTTTTCATTGTACCCTAAAACTTTACTTAAATATACTCGATCTTTTAGAATTAGTCAAGCAAAAAAAATGATTAATAATCAGTTGATAAAGCAGTTGTATTATTTGCTATTGCGAATATCTATATCAGAGTGCAACACCCAGAAACCTTTTTCGAACTTAAATCCATCATAAGAAAAATCGGGGCCATAAAACTCATAAACACCTTTTAGGCTTGGCTTTGATGGAGAAAGATGATCAAAAACAATCATCTTTAACTTGTTGTCGTATGTTAATGTCATTGAAGCTCTTGCATTATACTCAAATATGATCCGGGTATTCTGGGGTTGATTCTTAAAAATCCTTGCTCCGAAAACAGGCAACTCATCTTCGCCAAATTGAAGCACATCGACTATTTTCTTTTTGGTGTGTAAATCATTCAAATCGGAATACAGCAGCATATAATAGGTATTACCTTTGTATTTTTTCTCAACAATTTTATATAACAAACCTCCAAACCAGTTCGTGGATGATAAAACCTCATTGGCAGGGTTTTTTATGCTCTCTGAATTATCAACCAACTCAAACAGATTGTATCTTTTATCCTTTTTGCTGTAATAATGGATAAATCCAAAGTATTTATGAGTTCCGTCGTTAAATGGTATATTCCAGGTATAAAAGCGTACACGATTATCTTCAGATTTTACAACTCCCAGATTTGAAACTGAATCAACAGGCGAATTAAAAGATTCGTTGAATGATAATGCATTTTTAATTATTCGCTGAATATCTGTGTTAATTAGAATTTTATTGCTATCCGAATTCTCTGTTCCGATAAGCTTAAAATAGTATTTAAGGCTATCTCTTACTTCTTGTTTATTGTAATCTTGAGCAAATCCATTGATTGTAGAAGTTAAAATAATCAGTACGAATAATATATAGGTATAATATATCCAGCCTTTTATACTCTTCATCATCGTTTTCCAATCTTATTAAGTAAACGGGTATTCTGCTAAAAAATTTCAGTTATTATACGATTCATCAATCGCTTCGTTGATTATTTTGCAAGATTCAATAATCTGATCATCAGTAATTGTAAGAGGCGGAGAAATCCGGAAAGCATTATCGCAAAACAAGAACCAGTCAGTAATTAGCCCCTTTTGAATAGCAATATCAATAACACATTTAACTGTTTTAAAATTTTCGAGCTCAACAGCCATAAATAAACCAACACCTCTAATTTCTTTTATGTGCTTATTTTTAAGATTCGACTTAAACAATTCTCCTTTATGATTAACACTTTTAAGGAGCTTTTCATTTTGTATTACTTCAAGTGTAGCAATTGCAGCGGCACACGATACAGGATGACCACCAAATGTAGTAATGTGTCCTAATACCGGATCGGTTTTTAAGCTATCCATTATCTCTTTTGATGATATAAAAGCGCCAATTGGCATTCCTCCACCCATTCCTTTAGCAATTGTCATAATATCGGGTACAACATTATACTTAATCGATGCAAAAAGTTCGCCGGTTCTTCCGAAACCCGTTTGAATTTCATCAAAAATCAACAATGCGCCTGTATTGTTGCATTTTTCGCGTAGTTTGTTTAGATAATTTTTATTTGGGATCCGAATACCAGCCTCCCCCTGTATTGGTTCAATTAGCACACAAGCTGTTTTTGCAGTAATCTGTTCAATATCCGATTCGTTATTAAACTCTATAAATTTTATGCCAGGCAACAAAGGACGAAATGAATTTTTCATGGTTTCATTACCCATCACACTTAATGAGCCGTGTGTACTTCCATGATAAGCATTTTTACAGGCAAAAATTTCGCTTCTTCCGGTAAATCGTTTGGCAAGCTTTAAGGCACCTTCAATAGCTTCGCTTCCTGAATTAACCAGGTAAACTGATTTTAAATTTCCAGGCAATACCTCAGATAACATATTTGCATAACGAACCTGCGGAGCCTGGATATACTCACCATAAACCATTAGGTGCATATACTTGTCAACTTGCTGCTTTATGGCCTCAACAACTGCAGGATGCCTATGACCAACATTACTAACTGATACTCCTGAGATAATATCAATATATGTCTTATTATCCGGCCCGTATAAATAAATCCCTTCAGCCTTTTCAATCTCAATCTGTAATGGAGCATCTGATGTTTGAGCAAGATTCTGTAAAAATAATTGTCGGTTTGTTAACATATCTCTTAAAATAAAAAAATTGGGAATGAACCCAATTTATAATTTAACTACAAAAGTAAAATTTTATTTTCCCATCAGGTTAATTTCCTTCATAAATTTATCCTTGTAGGCTTTACCAATTGGAATGCTTTTAAGTCCTTCGCTTGATTTAATTACCACAGAGCTATCTTCAATCCGTTCAATCTTACCTATATTAATAATGAATGAGCGGTGAATTCGTTTAAAAATATCTGTTGGCAGCTGATTTTCAATCGATTTCATGGTAAAATGAATAGTAAACTTTTCGTTAAAAACAGCTATAATAACGTAGTTTTCGAGTGCTTCGACCCATAAAATATCCTCGAACTTTAATCTTACTAATGCCGATGCCTTTTTAACATAAATCTCTCCTGATTTCTTTTTGGCTTTTGTTTCATGAATTTGTTTGGCTTTTGAAACTGCCTTAAAGAATCGGCCGTAAGTAACAGGTTTAAGCAGATAATCGGTAACATCATAATCAAAAGCACTAATGGCATATTTTTCTTTTGATGAAACAATAATTACCTGTGGTAGATTACTTAGCGTATTCAAAAAATCAATGCCGTCCATCTCAGGCATCTCAATATCCAGGAAAATAAGATCAATTTCATCATTAAAAATATCTGATCGTTTAATAGCTTCAACAGCATTCTCAAACGAATATTTTAAACTTAAAAAATCTGTGCGGTTAACAAACTCCTCCACCACTCTTCTTGACAAAACATCATCGTCAATAATTATACAATTTATCATCCTATTAAAAAAGTGTTTGTAAAACGTTAAAGCGTGTTTTATATTTTTTACTTAAACTGCAAAAATAGTAGATAAATATACAAAAAAGAATGACAAAAGGTTTATTTTCTATGATAAAACTTTTTTATCAACAAATCAGGTTTTCGAAGTGTTTGTTTTAACCAATCTAATAATAATTCTTCTTTTTCTTTTTCTGTTAACTGCCAATCAATATCAGATAGCCTAAGCTTGCGGGTTAGCTCATATAAAATTATTGCTGCTGAAACAGAAATATTAAAACTCTCAGTAAAACCAACCATTGGAATTTTTAAATATTCATCAGCCTGCGTAATGATTTCATCAGACAATCCAGTAAGTTCTGTTCCGAAAAACAAGGCTACTTTACCTTTTGTAAGATCAAATTTATCGAGCTCTGTGCAATCTGATTTCGGAACTGTTGCCACAATTCGGTAACCGTCTTTTTTTAAGCTATCGATTACACGTTGCGAATTTTGGTAATGTTTATTGTATTTATTAAGGGTAAGCCATTTAGATGAGCCAAGAACAACATCAGGGTTAACCTGAAACTCATGTTTTTTTTCAATAATGTGGATATTTTGTACTCCAAAGCAATCAGCAGTGCGGAGAACTGCGCTTGCATTTTGTGATTGGTATATATCTTCGAGAACAACTGTTATATATCGTGTTCTTGAATTTAAAACCTTTTGAAAATTCTGGTATCTTTCTTCGAGTACAAATTTCTTTAAAAAATCTATCAATTCTCTATTCATAACATCGACAGATAAATAAAAAAGGGAGTACATTATTCATGGTACTCCCTACTTAACTTAAAAGTATTTTTTAGTTAACTGAACCAGCTAAATCGCTACCAGCTTTAAACTTAACAACTTTTTTAGCTTTAATAGTGATTGGTTTACCAGTTTGTGGGTTTCTTCCAGTTCTAGCATTTCTTTTA
>JAVEZW010000025.1:0-24022 GCA_034002805.1 Bacteroidales bacterium
CTGAAGTTGACAAAGAAGGTAATGTGTTAAGCATTGAAGAAAAACCCCAACAACCTAAAAGTAATTATGCAGTGGTTGGATTGTACTTCTATCCCAACTCCGTGGTTGAAATTGCAAAAAATGTAAATCCCTCATATCGTGGTGAATTAGAAATCACTTCAGTAAATCAAGAATACCTCCAACAGAAACAACTAAAACTGCAAACTCTTAGTCGTGGTTTTGCCTGGTTGGATACCGGAACGCACGAAGCGATGAGCGAGGCTACAGAGTTTGTAAAAGCTGTGGAAAAAAGAACCAGTTTGAAAATTGCCTGCATTGAGGAGATTGCTTACAAAATGAATTACGTTGACAAGGCTTCTTTAGATATATTAATATTGGAACAAGGGAAAAGTTCTTACGGTGTCTATTTAAAAAAATGTAAATTATGAAAACAGCAGTAATTACTGGTATTACAGGACAAGATGGAGCATACCTTGCTGAATATCTTTTAAGAAAAGGCTACAAAGTTGTCGGTCTCAAAAGAAGAAGTTCTATTTTCAATACAGCAAGAATTGACCACCTTTTCACTAAAAATCGAGAAGAAAAATCAAACTTCTCATATGCATATGCAGATTTGACAGATTCCACCAATTTAATAAGGCTCATTAAAGAAATTGAACCTGATGAAATTTATAATTTGGCTGCCATGAGCCATGTAAAGGTGAGTTTTGATACGCCTGAATATACTGCCAATGCGGATGGAATTGGAACTCTCAGAATACTTGAGGCAGTTAGAATTCTTGGCATGGAAAAGAAAACAAGAATTTATCAAGCCTCAACATCTGAACTCTATGGCAAAGTGCAGGAAATTCCACAAAAAGAAACCACTCCTTTTTATCCAAGAAGCCCCTATGGGGTTGCAAAGCTTTATGCTTACTGGATTACTGTAAATTATCGTGAAGCATATGGTATGCATGCAAGTAATGGTATTCTGTTTAATCATGAATCACCCTTACGAGGTGAAACTTTTGTTACCAGAAAAATCACTCGTGCCGCCGCCAATATTGCTTTAGGTTTTCAGCGTTCACTTTTCCTCGGAAACCTTGATTCGAAACGTGACTGGGGTCATGCTAAAGATTATGTGAAAGCAATGTACCTAATGCTACAACAAGATAAGCCAGATGATTATGTTATTGCAACTGGGGTTACTACACCTGTAAGAGAATTTGTAAATAAGACCTTTGCTTATCTAGGAATAGAAATGGACTATAAAGGTAAGGGTAAAAATGAAATTGGGTTTATTAAAAGTTTTGAAAAGTCAAAGCTTGAAGACTTAATTGAGAAGAAAGTGGATTATATTCGTGAGGGAATGGAATTGGTAAAAATAGATCCATTCTATTTTCGCCCTACAGAGGTTGATCTTTTAGTTGGTGATAATAACAAAGCAAAAACAGTGCTTGGATGGGAACCAAAGTACAATTTAGATATGCTGGTTGAAGATATGATTTCGTCTGATGTAAACCTTATGATGAAAGATGATTTTCTTAAAAAAGGGGGATTTAAAATTTTACCACAAATTGAAGATATTTTATAATTATAGAAACTATGTCGTATAAAGATTTTGAAATTACGAAATCAGCTATTATTCCTGATATTCTCACAATTAAACCATCAATAAGTTGGGATTTGCGAGGGAATATTTTCTCAAGCTATAATGCTGATTTTTATAATAATTTTCTCCCAAGAGTTCTTGATTTTAAACATGACAAGTTTGCTCTAAACAAACATAATGTTTTGAGAGGATTACACGGTGATCATAAAACTTGGAAATTGGTTTCGTGTGCTTTTGGAGAAATTTATGAGGTTGTGGTTGACTTACGTCCTGAATCTCCAACATTTAAAAAGTGGGATGCTTTCGAACTAAAAGCTGATGAATATACTCAAGTTTTGATACCTCCGGGATTTGTAAATGGTTATTATGTGAAATCTGAGAAAGCGTTATTTCATTATAAATTAGCTTATGATGGAGAATATATAGATGCTGGTGAACAAATGACATTTCGCTGGGATGATCCTCAATTTGAAATTAAATGGCCTTGTATTAATCCCATTTTACAAGCCAGAGATGATATTAAATAATAAGAATAATTATATGACTAATAAAAATAATCCAAATTTAGTAATTAATGGGGGTGTCCCCGTTTCTGTGGAGCCAATATTGATTCATAAGCCGTATCTTGATGAATCAGATTTTAAAGCTGTTGAAGCTGCAACCCGTTCCACTTTTGTTTCAGGTGATGGGCCTGCTTGTAGAGAGTTTGAACACAAACTTGCTAATTATATTGGGGTTAAACATGCTTTATATGTAAATTCTGCCACATCAGCACTTGAATTAGCATTTAGAGTTAAAAACTTTCCAAAAGGCTCTGAAGTTATTGTGCCTAACTTTACATATACATCAACAGCAATTGCCGCAGCCTATAATGATTTAAAGATTGTTTTAGCTGATGTTTATCCTGACAATGGCAGCCTTGATGTGTCTAAATTGGAAAGGTATATTACGAAAAAAACTGTTGCAATAGCGGCAGTTGATTATGGTGGTATTCCTGCTGAGATGGATGAAATTCTGATAATTGCAGAAAAATATAAACTCTATGTAGTTCATGATACTGCTCAATCTATAGGATCGGTTTATAAAGGAAAAAAAGTGGGTAATATTGCTCATGTGTCTACTTTTAGTTTTCATGGAACAAAAAATCTTACCACAGGAGAAGGCGGTGCCTTAACTACTAATGATGATGCAATTGCTGAAAGAGTTAAGATTCTAAGAGAAAAAGGTACAGATAAGTATTCTTTTCTAACTGATAATGTTACTAGGGGATATTACGAATATGTTGATATTGGCAATTCTTATGTTCAAAGTAATATTCTTGGAGCTCTTGGTATTACTCAATTGATGAAATTAGATTGGATGAACAAAAGAAGAAAAGAAATTGCTGAGAGATACAAGAAAGAAATGGGTGGTATAGAAGGCTTGGATTTTATGAGAATTACCGAAGGTGCTGAACATAACTGGCATCTTTTTGGAATCCTTGTTCCTGCCGAAGAAAAATATTGGATTATGGATGCATTAAGAGCCGAAGGAGTTATGGCCAACGTCCATTATACTCCTTTACATCGAAATAAATTTTATAGCGGATTGACAACAGACGAAGAATCACCAGGCTCCATGGAGTTTTTCTCAAGACTTTTAAGGCTGCCGATCTATCCATCACTTACTAATGATGAGGTTGAAAAAGTCATTGTTGCTGTAAAGAAAGTTTTTGGACTGTAAGATGAAAAAATCAATACTAATTTTTGGAGCTGGAATAAACCAGCTTGAACTTATAAAAGAGGGTAATTTGCTAGGAATAGAAACTATTGTGATTGACCCTTCTGTAAACCCACCCGGAAAAGAATTTGCATCGCATTATTATCAAGTTGAAGGAAATGATTATGATACAACAAAGGCAATTGCACTTAAGCATGATGTGAATGGTATTGTAACTGGACAAATGGAGAAACCAATGCGTCTTATGGCCAAACTTGCAAAAGAAATGGGTTATATTTTTCATAGTCCAGAGGTGGTTGAAACTTCCCTCAATAAGGTTTTGATGAAAAACGCTTTCAATAGGTTTAATATCCCTTGTGCTAAAGGTGTGGTGTTTACAAACTCGGAAAAAATTACAGCGGATAAACTTAAAGAGTATAATTACCCTTTAATTATTAAGCCAGCAGATGCCTTCTCAAGTAAAGGTGTGATGAAGGCATTTTCCTTCGATGAATTGAAAAAATACGAGGAAGAAACTAGATCGTTCTCATCTACTGCAACAATCATTGTAGAAGAGTTTCTTGAGGGAAAGGAATTAAGCGTTGAATCCATTACTTACAAAGGAGTAACAACAGTTATTCAATTAACAGAAAAATTCATAACCCCTTACCCAAATACTGTTGAATTGGCTCATCTACAGCCTGCAAGAATATCCATAGAAGAAAGAGATGAAATTGAACTTTTAGTAAAAAAATCTATAAGAGCTATCGGAATTGACAATTCTGCATCCCATGCTGAAGTAATGATAACGGATAATGGTTCAAAAATGATTGAAATTGGAGCAAGGTTAGGTGGAGATTTTATTTCTTCTTATTTGACAAAAGCTTCAACAGGAGTAAGCATGGATAAGGCTGCTGTTCAGGTTGCTTTAGGAATTGCCCCCACTTTATTAAAAACAATTTCTAAAATAAGCTTGATTAAATACTTTCAACTTGAACAAAACAAAGTAGTTGCGGATATAGATGAAAATTTTTATGGGGTTGTATTCCCAAATCTATATTTTCATAAGCTTTTTATTAATATAGGTCAGAAAGTAAAGCATATAAAATCTAGTTCTGATAGAAATGGTTGCATAATTATTAATGGATCCTCTTACGATGATGTTTTTGTAAAAGCAGATCAATATATAAATCATTTAATCGGGATGGTAACTGTAAAATAATAATTACTATGGACAATATAATTGGGGGAGAAATAGATATATCGCTTGATTCATTTAATAGCAACGAAAATTATTCGTTTTATGATAGATTATTGTTTTATGATAGTGGTAGAACCGCGCTATCTGTAGTTCTTTCTAATAATTACATTTCTAATAACAAATTTCTTCTACCCATATATTCTTGCGAAAGTATCATAAAGCCATTTAAGGAGTTAAATATTCATTTCGATTATTATGATATTAATTTAAACTTTGATTTGGATTTGGAAATAATTCAGACACGCATACATCAAGAAGAATTTACTGCAATATTGATCATTGACTATTTTGGTTTTACTTTTGATAAAAACGTGATTTCTAAACTTAAAAATTTTGGTTTACTTGTTATTGAAGATATTAGTCACCTTAGTGTCATTCCCTTATTATTCAATAAGTATAAAAGTCTTTCGGATATTGTTTTTGGCAGTTTAAGAAAAAACCTACCTGTTGCTGATGGCGGTTTTATAGTAAAGAACAGTAATTTTAGTTTTCAACAAATTGAACCTGAATACACTTTGCATTCAATGTTTAAACTATCTAGTAAGATATTGCGAGGTATTTATTCTGAAAGCAACATAAGAAATGATGATTTTGAAGAAACTTATTTAAAACTCAGCGCCAAGGCTGAGCATCTTTTAGACTTATCTGATTCAAATTTGAAAGGAATGAGTAATTGGTCTTTGAATCTTCTCAAAAGACTGGATTTATTGAAAATATATGAAAAACGAAGACTTAATTTTAAAATGCTGCTAATCTTATTTATTGATAATGAACTAATTGACATTCCATTAATTAATAAAGATATAGATTCCCATCCTGAATACATGCCCTATTTATTTCCAATTCTGGTAAACAAAAAAAACAAATTAATTCGTGAAACATTAAAAAGCAACTCAATTTATACATCAATCATATGGGAATCATTTGATAAAAAACGCATAGAAAATTACCCAAATTCTAAATACATTTCAGAAAACATTTTATGTCTACCTGTTGATGATAGATACGGTAGTTCAGATATGATGTTCCTATTTAAAAAGATTCGTTCATTATTATAATTCAAAATATGGCTAAAGTTTTTGTTAAAATCTCAAATGGGTTAGGTAATGCTATGTTTCAATATGCGTTGGGTAGAAAAATTTCTCTTCAACATAAAATGCAATTAAAATTAGATTTTAGCGAATATTCTTTTGGAGAGAATATTAATCATCAAGGAATAGAAAATAATCTAGTATATTTTGATATTAAAGGGGAGAAATCTTCCTTTGATGAAATTCAGCCGTTCCTCAGCCAAAACATTAAGCCTAAATTTTATTTGAAATGTTTCATCTCATATTCTGGATTGTTGTCTGATGATATATGCGTGTATATTCAAAATACTACATATCCTGAAACGAATTATTCTAAATGCTATTCTGATAGTATTAATAAACGCGGCTTGATAAACATTGTTAATATTTGGCATGGAACTTATGAACTGGAGATAAGAAATAGTCATACACTGCTATTTAAGTCCCAGATTTTGATTGATAAAAACAAAATGATTCGGGTTGGAATAAACGAATCAAAAATGGGTTTTTCAGAACGTATAAATACTAAAGACAGGCTCGAACTAAAAATATCAAATCTTTTATATAAGATTCGAAAAAAGATTTATCCTAAACTAAAAAAAGTGTTTTGGAATAAATATCCAATATTAACTGATGGAGCTTTTGATGTAAGACAAAACTCGCGAATTTTTAGAAAGGATATTTTTCTTGATGGTTATTGGATGAATTATAGAATTTTTGATGACATTAAAACTGTTCTCAAAGTTGATTTAGAAATTTCGGATGCATTAAAAAATAACAAGTATCTGGAAATATTGAATGAAATTAGAAAATCAAAGAATTCCGTTGGTATACATATACGGAGAGGCTATATGAAATATAAAGTTTCTGCTCCAGTTTTTGGTGTAATGCCCATATCTTATTATATGAATGGAATTAATGCTATAGCAAAGCAATATCCTGATATATCAATTTTTGTTTTTGCTGATGACATTAAATGGGCTAAAGAAAACCTGAAAACGAAATATCCTATTTCATTTATTGAACACTATCCCGAACTTATTGATGCACATGATTTTGAACTTTTAAAAAAATGTAAGCATAAAATTATTGCAAATAGCACTTTTAGCTGGTGGGCTGCTTATCTGTCTGAACCAGAAGGTATTATTATCGCACCAAAAAGATGGTTCAAAAATGATGAATTTCAGACCCATTATGAAACAAGTGGTAATATGAAAATAACAAACTGGTTGTATATATAAGAATGGAATCTAATCTCCGCTTTAAATCATTTCAAGGTGCTATATGGAAAACAGTTGAAAGACTTGGGAGTCAATTAGTATTATTTATTATTGGTATAATTTTAGCCAGAATTCTTTCTCCGGCTGAATTTGGCCTGATTGGATTATTAGCTCTTTTTATTGCTGTTGCGCAAGAATTTGTAGATAGTGGGTTTAGTACTTCACTTATTCGGAATAAGGATGCCAAGGATATTGACTTTACAACAATATTTTGGTTTAATTTAACGGTTTCAGTTATCGTATATCTTATTTTGTTCTCATTTGCAGGCTTTATCGCTTCCTTTTATGATGAACCCATTCTTAAGAACCTGACAAGGGTTTTGACAATTAATTTAATTATTAACGCACTGGGCTCAACGCAAAGAATTCATTACATACGAAAGATTGACTTTAAAACGCAGGCAAAGGTTAATTTACTTGCCATTATCACAGGTGGTGTTGTGGGAATTGCAATGGCCTTAAATGGTTTTGGAGTTTGGTCTTTGGTAGGGAAAAACCTTACACAAACTATTATTATAAATGGCTTGTTTTGGGTATTTAGCTCTTGGCGGCCCACATTTGATTTTTCTGTTTCCGCTTTTAAAGAAAATTTTAAGTTTGGATCAAAATTGTTAATGTCAGGATTATTATCATCAGTAACAAATCATTTTTATAGTTTAATAATTGGCAAAGCTTTTTCTCCTGAGAGCTTAGGCTATTATAATCGAGCCAAACAGTTTCAGGAATTACCTGTAGCTACAATACAAGGTGTTGGGATAACTGTGTTATTTCCAGTGATGAGTAAAGTGCAAGATGATATTCAAAAATTAAAAAATGGCTACCGTACTTTTTTAAAAATTATTACATATCTACTTACACCCGTTATGTTTGCTATAATTATTTTGGCTGAACCTATAGTATTAATTCTACTTACTGATAAATGGCTTTTTGTGGTACCTATGTTACAAATTTTGGCTATCAATGGAATGTTAACACCTTTTCACTCCATTAATGTTAATGTTCTTTTAGTAAAGGGCAGGTCTGACTTAGTTTTATATCTTGATATCATGAAAATTATTGCCATGTTTATTAATGTGGCGATTAGTGTGCAGATTGGTGTTTTAGCTTTGGTTTGGGGCATTGTTATACAATCAGTCATTTTTCTTTTTATAAACATACACTTTTCTTATAAAGTATTAAAATATAATTTATTGGAGCAGCTTAATGATGTTAAAACTACCTTTTTTGTTTCTTTTATTTTATTCGTGAGCATGTTTTTATTAAGCAACCTGTTTGAGAATAATTTATATACGATGGTTTTAACATTAGTTGGTGGGAGTGTTTTATATCTCTCAATTGGCTATTTTTTCAAGCTCAATGAGTTTTTAGAAATAAAGAGATTAATATTTAGTCTTTTATCAAAACGAAAATAATTCAACAAGCTTAGCTTTAAACAATATTTCATGAATAACAATAAAATACTGGTTACTCAACCTGCAATGCCATCTTTACATGAGTTCATCCCTTACCTTGAAAAAATTTGGGAAAGCAAATGGCTTACCAATAATGGTCAATTTCACCAACAACTTGAAAGTGAGTTAGCGGATTATTTAGGAGTAAAATATGTTTCCCTTTTTGCAAATGGAACTTTAGCTCTGTTAACTGCCCTTCAGACTTTGAAGATTTCGGGCGAGGTAATAACCACTCCATACAGCTTTGTTGCTACAACTAATGCTTTATGGTGGAACAATTTAAAACCTGTTTTTGTGGACATTGATCCTGATTATCATAATCTTGATCCTGAAAAGATTGCTGCTGCGATAACACCAAATACAACTGCAATCATGCCCGTTCATGTTTATGGAAATCCAGCCAATTTGGAAAGAATTCAGGAAATTGCAGATATCTATGGATTAAAAGTTATTTATGATGCGGCTCATGCTTTTGGGGTAAATTATAAAGGCACATCTGTTTTGAATTATGGCGATTTATCAATTCTCAGTTTTCATGCTACCAAGGTATTTAATACTTTTGAAGGAGGAGCCATTATCTCACATGACGAAAAAACCAAGAAAAGAATCGACTATCTTAAGAATTTTGGGTTTGTAGATGAAATCACAGTTACAGCCCCTGGAATAAATTCTAAAATGAACGAACTACAAGCTGCATTTGGACTTTTGCAGCTAAAAGATTTAAAGACTAATATTAAAAAACGCAAAGAAATTGCTGTAAGATATAATCAAGGTTTAATGAATATTAAAGGAATTACATTGTTTAAGGAATTTCCGGGCACTGAAGACTATAATTATGCTTACTATCCCATTTTTATAGATGAAAACGAATATGGCAAAACGCGCGATGAATTGTATAATCACTTAACGGAAAATGGAATTTTTGGAAGAAGATACTTTTACCCTTTAATTAGCAATTTTCCAATATATTCTGGTTTAAAATCTGCTGCACCTGATAATCTCAAAGTAGCGAATATGGTTAGTCAGGAAGTTATTTGCTTGCCTATTTATCCTGAGCTTGAACTAGAAAATGTTGATTTCATTATAAATTTAATTAGATAGTTATGAAATTAGCTGTAATGCAGCCATATTTTTTTCCTTACATAGGATATTTTCAACTAATAAAAGCTGTTGATAAATTTGTGTTTTATGATGATGTGAATTTTATTAAAAATGGTTGGATAAACCGAAATAGAATAATTATTAATGGTCACGCTAATTATTTTACCATTCAATTAAAAGGAGCAAGCTCAAATAAACTGATAAAAGATGTTGGATTTACTGATAATCGTAGAAAACTTGTGTCAACTATTATGATGGCCTACAAAAGAGCGCCTTATTATATGCAGTCATTTCCCGTTATTGAAAAGATTCTAAATTATCAAACAGATAGTATAAATGAATTAGCTATTTACTCAGTAAAACAAGTTTGTAATTATCTTGGTATTTCAACTAATTTTGAAGTAAGTTCATTAAATTATCCTGATTCAAAAGGAATGGATAAAGCGGAGCGATTAAAAGAGATTTGTCAAATCAATAATTCAAATCAATACATAAATCCAATTGGGGGGCAAGAATTATATAAAAAAGAAGATTTCAAGCATTCAGATATCAATCTGTCATTTATTAAAACTAATTACGTTGAGTATAAACAGTTTCAAAATGAGTTTATAGCTGGTCTATCAATTATTGATATAATGATGTTTAATTCAATTGAAGAAATACAGATACAATTAGATAATTATGAATTGATATAAACAAGTAATAATATGAGGAAAAAATTCGCAGTTTATTGTTCTGGTAATGCTTCTAGAATCCTGAAATTTTATTCTTTCCAACATAACAATAATCTAAAACCGGATTTGATTATTTATGATGGTCAAAAAGATGATATAGCAGACAATTTAAAGGCAATAGGGGCTAAGGTATTCCATAATATATGTTATGAAAACACATCGATTGAAAATATAAAGAGAATTAATACTTATACTTCCGAAACTATACATAATTCCTTAATTAAATATGATTGCGATTATCTATTATGCTTTGGTGATAAAATTTTGAAAAGTAATCTTGTTAAAAATTTCCCTAAAAGGTTGATTAACTTTCATCCTTCTTTACTCCCAGCTTTCAAAGGCTTAAATGCAATTGATTCTGCTTTAAAATCAAATGTGTCATTTTTGGGCAATACAGTTCATTATATTAATGAGTCAATAGATGAGGGAGAAATTATAGCACAAATTGCTATGTATAGAAATGACTTCGAAGCATACGAGGATGTTTTGGAATTACAATTTCCATTAATAAAACTTGTGTTAAAAAACATTATTAGTTTTAACATAAAAGAATCAGAATTAGAATTAGAATTATTAAATAGAAAATCACCTTATTTTATTAAATATTAATGAGAAGTCCATTATTATCAGTATTTACCTTATCATACAATCACGAATTTTACATTCAAGACGCATTAAATTCATTTTTGATGCAAAAAACCAATTTTGAAATAGAAATAATTGTTGCAGATGATAATTCAACCGACAAAACCCAACAGATTATACAGGAGTATCAGAATAATAATCCTAATTTAATTTTTCCAATTTTAAGAAAAGAAAATATTGGCATGAACCAAAACTTCTTAGATGGAATAAGAAATTGTAAAGGCAAATACATAGCACTTTGCGAAGGAGACGACTATTGGACAGACCCTTTAAAATTACAAAAGCAAGTTGATTTTTTGGAAGCTAACAAAGAATACTCTTTTTGTTTTCATAACACGATAGTTTTATTCGAAAATAAAGACCATCCGCCCTATTTAATAAATAAAAAAACCCAGAAGGAGACATTATTATTACAGGACATCATCAATAAATGGCCAATTGCAACGGCGAGTATAGTGTTTAAAAGCGAAAAGCTCAAAATTCCATCTTGGTACTCATCTGTTTATAGCGGAGACTATTTCTTAGGTCTGTTACTCGCATCTAAAGGACCTATTGGGTATATAGATAAAGTAATGAGTGTTTACAGAAAACAACCTACAAGTTTATCATATGATACAAGTATCTCTGAAATCTATCGTAATGAAAAACTAATTGAAGGGTTTGAGAATCTAAATCAAGAACTTGAATTTAAATATGAAAAAATTATACACAATCGGATTTTAGCTGTAAAAAAAATTAATAAATCTTTAAAAATTGAAAAGAAATATGGATTTCTTAAATTTCTTAGCCCATCTAAAATGATAAAAAGAATCCTTAAAAATAAAAATATCTTTATACTTAAAACATAATGCATAACAGCGTGATTAAGAAAAAACCAGAGTATCCTGAACTTGGGGCATCAAAATTAAAGAACAGGCTTAACTATATAGTTATGTATTTAGTGTTTGCTATGGGTGGAGTACCTTTCTTTTCGGTTCCTAAAGAAATGAAATTATATGTGTTTTTAATTATAGCAGGTTTGTTTTTTAAGTATTCGAAGAAAATCGACAATTCAATTATAATTGTTACCCTATTCTTTGCACTAATCTTTTACATCCAAAAAATTGCATTCGGTGGCGGCACTTTTGTAAATTTTGGATTAATTTTTCTCATAGTAGCTGCACCTTATTTTGCACTTAAGTTTGTTGGACATTCATTTTATAAATATTACATAAATATCACTTACTTTTTTGCTGTTATAGGTCTGGTTTTCTACACATTATCAGTATTATCCCCTGCTTTTTATAATTTCACTGGTAGGTTAGCACCTATGTTAGGCACCGACCCAACCGGTGTTGTGCAAGAAAGTTTTATTTTTTATACCTATGAAAGAGATTTATCTACTTTTTTAAGAAGTCCCGGTCCATTTTGGGAGCCTGGTGCCTATGCTACATTTCTATCAATAGCTTTGATTTTTCACATAATTGAAACCAGATCGTTAACGAATAAAAAAAGCCTTGTATTCATTATTGCAATGATTACTACCTTCTCAACTGCCGGATTTATTACTTTGTTCTTAATCATTTTATCGTCAGTTATAGCGCTAAACATTAGGAATAAAAGGTATTACTATTGGGCTTTACCATTCATACTTGTAGCTGCAGTTTATTCTTATGATAAATTTGATTTTCTTGGTCAAAAAATAGAATATCAGTATGGCACTCAAATGGAAAAATCTCTTGATCATCAAAATGCAGGTAGGTTTTTAGCAGCAAGAAAAAGTTTGACATCAATCTCCAGGTATCCTATAACAGGTAGAGGACTTGTTGCTCAAACAGCTGCAGAAGAAGATAGTGATGAAGATGGAGCTTATGGATTTATTGATTTAGCAGCTCGTATAGGTCTAATAGGTTTTGTATTATACTTCACCTTTCTTTGGAAAGGTTTTGAATGGTTGTGTCAGATAAACAAAACTTCTAGGCTATTTGCAAGGTTAGCTGTTATTTCACTACTTGGCGTTCTGTTTGCTCAAGGAGTTTATTTTCGGCCAATATTTTTTATGATTATCTATCTCCCAATAGTATTGAGATTTTCTCCCCTGTCAAGAGTTAATCTATTAAAAAATACAGCTGCTAGCATCAAATAAACATTAAGCTTGCATAAAAATTATGGATAAGTCGTCCAAAAGGAAGTTTAATATTCTTGTTTTGGCAAATGGAAGTTTCCCGATAGGTGCAGCATCAACCAATCGTTTAGTTTCATATTGCAGAGGAATTGTTGAGCTAGGCCACTTAGTAAAGGTTGTTGTGCTGTGTCCTCATGAAAAAGAGAATGGTCCAATAGATAATTTTGAAATTAGTGGCATCTATAAAGGCATCAATTATCAGCATGCGGCGAAAACAACAATCTGGCCAAATAGTAAATTGAGAAAGTCACTCTTGCTATTTAAAGGACTATTTAATTCAATAGCAATTGTTAGACATGAAATATATTCAAAAAAAATTGATTTATTATTTTTTGGGTCAGGTTCCTCAAAATTTAGGTATCTGATACCGTTTTATATAATAAGTCGTATCTATAACATTAAATTAATAAGGGAAAAGAATGAATATCCTGCATTTGAGTTGCGAAAGGAAAATTATTCTGTCGTTTACAGGTATTTTGCAAGGCGATACCTTTTCAGATTCTATGATGGCATGCTAATTATGACTTATCCATTGATTGATTACTTTCGTACTATAACGAGGAAATCGGCCAAACTAGAACTTTTACCCATGACAGTTGAGCCTGATCGTTTTAATTGCAGTATTAACAATACACTAAACCAAAGAAGGCAAATTGTTTATACAGGTTCTATGTGGGGAAATAAAGATGGAGTGGATATATTAATAGAATCGTTTGGCTTAATCGCCAATCATATTAAAGATGTTGATCTTTTGCTAATTGGTGATATTTCAAATAAAACGGAATATGATAAACTTCGCAAAAAAATAGATGATATAGGTCTTGTAGATAGGGTAATGTTTACGGGTAGAATTCACAGAGATGATATACCACAATACCTATGCAAAGCTTCAGTTCTTGTTTTGTCACGACCGACTAGTTTTCAGGCTACAGGTGGATTTCCAACGAAGTTGGGAGAGTATTTGGCAACAGGGATACCGGTTGTAATTACTAAGGTAGGTGATATTCCACGTTATTTAGAGGATCGTAAAAATGCATTTTTGGCTGAGCCCGATAGTGCTGAGGCATTTGCACAGAAGTTAACAGAAGTCCTGTCACAACCTGAATTAGCAAGAAAGATTGGCTTGGAAGGAAAAAGGTTAACAGAGAATGTCTTTAACTACAAAAAACAAGCGGAAAGAATTATTGAATTCATCAATAGTTTATAATTTAAGATTTGCGATATAGGATTATTGATTAAGAATGGATTGAATGAATACCGAGAAATTTTTTGATTGGAATCGGCAGGTAATTCTTGACAGGGCAAGAGATGGGTGTCAATTTAAGTTATGGAAAGATAATTTTAATTCTTTTCCATTTGCTGTGCACAAAGATGGTTTCCTTGTTTTTACATCTCCTCATCAACTTGATACTTGTGATGAATACATTAATGGTGACCCGTTTGGAATGGAGGATAATCTCGAAAGTGAGTTTCAAAAAGGTAGAGTAAGAACAACGATTAGGCTTATTTCGGAATTCATTTCAGATAGTTCAAAACAATATCGAGTGCTGGATGTTGGTTGTGGACAAGGTCACATAACAGCGAAAATTTTAACTACATTTCCTGAGATGGAAGTTACTGGCATGGACGTTTCCATTTCAGCCATAAAGACGGCTCATAAATCCTATAAAGGAGTTGATTTTATTGTTGGAGACGCATATCAACCTCCTTTTGCGGAAAACTATTTTGACATAATAGTTTGCAATAATATGTGGGAACATATAACAGACCCTGTAAGAATGTTAGAACAGATAGGTCGTATATTAAAAATGGATGGGGTTTTTATTATGTCAACACCAAGCAGATTTCGCATTATGAATCTTATCAAGGTCATTATGGGGAAAAAAGTTCTAATAAATGACAATCACATTACTGAATACACTGTAGGCCAGGTGTTTGAACAATTTGGCCATGCTGGATTTTCTATTAGTAAGGCTAGAGGCTTGCATGTGAAAGGACAAGGTGGTCGTTTTGTAACAAGGTTTTTTATTCATATAATAATTAAGCCGGTTCTTACCTGGCTAATTACTCTAATTGGGTCACACCACATTTTTGAATCTACGGCCTTTTATGTTGGCAGAAAGCAAACCAATCGTAATAAACCATCATAAACTATAAGATAGATATGGGGGCATTTTTACTATTTAAAGAGAATAATATTGAAATACGAAAGATAGAAGAAACATATTCTTCATCTATTGAAGTGTTTAAAAATAAACAACTTCCTCTTGTCAAAAGATTTGTTTCCGATAATTTTATTCTTTTCTTATTTGGGAAGCAAAAAGTAGATGTTGATAATTATTTAAAGATCGGGGATGGTTTCATTGCCGGAACAGGTACATATATTTATAAGAATAATACAGGGGCAAAAGCACTAAATGATATTTATTCAGACTTCAATGTATCAGTCGATTTTCCAGATAGTATACGTGGTAATTATGCGATTATATTATTTAAAGAAAACAGGCTGTTTTTGTTTAATGATTACCAGGGATTATACAATATATTCACAAATAAGTCCCAATCTATTTTTTCAAGTTCAATATTGGCCATTGCTAAAAGCATGGATAAATTAAGTATTTCGAAACAAGAATTTTATGAATATGTGTTAACTGGAGCATCTTACGGAGATAAAACAGTATTTGAGGAAATTGATCTTGTAAACAGTAGAGTAGTTCACCAGATTTCTCCTCAAAAGAAAACTACTATAAGAAAAAATATTTTTCAGGAAAGATTTTCAACGTTGTCAAATTTGCCACTCGATAATCTCTTAGAAAAAGTTTCTGCAGAATTAGTAAATTATTTTGATGAAGTTAAATCCGCTTTTGGTAATGACATAATTACTCCGATAACGGGTGGGTTTGATTCAAGACTGATTTATGCAGTGATGAATAATACGGGTATAATTCCCCATTCAGCTTTTGTTCTCAAAAAAGATTACCAAAAAGATGTTGAAATTGCACAAGAAATAGCCGATCATTACAAGGTACCACTGTTAAAACTTTCGAATGATTTTCCTAACTTTAAGGAAGATAAGTCTTTAGAAACTTTAAAAACCCAGTACTATTTATATGATGGATTAGGTATTGGAGGAGTATTCCAATATTTTTCTGGTTTAGATGTTTGGGCTCGGTTGCCGTATAGAAAACTACTTCTTGATGGTGGAGGTGGTGAAATCTATCGAAACATGCACAGGCTTCCTAATCGATCAATGATGACTAGAAAATATATTGAAAGAGTCCTTAACAAAGGTGATATTAGGATTTGTGGCGAAAGTTTTAACTCGGAAGAATATACTAACAATCTGGAAAATAAAATAATGCAGGCTTTAAGTGTGAATAGAAAAAGTCTTTCTCGAATTGAAACTGAAAGAATATTCCCTGAGTTCTACTTAAAATATTGGATGGGAAGCATCAACTCGTTGGCAAACCAGTTTAGTTATTATTTAACACCTTTTTCTGATGAATGTATAGCTGCTCAAAGCAATAAACTACCATATAACTATAAATTAAGCGGCTACTTTGAAGCAAAACTGATTAAATTTTTGTCGCCTGAATTAGCTAAGTTTCAATCGAATTATGGAGTAAATTTTTATGATGGCTTTACATTGAGAAATCAGTTTGTTGAATTAATGAAAATATACACAGCCACTCAACTAAAAAAGAACCTCAAACGTCTTTTACCGCGCAAGAATAAAAAGGTTAATCTGCCATTTTACGGTCAGCAGAGTTATGTTCAGGAATCCCTAAAGCTTGACGAGTATGTTAAAGAGTTGTTGTGTAAAAGCGATTTGGAAGTTTCAAAATACATAGATTTCTCTAAAGCTGTTCAGCCTGCAGCTGTTTCACGAGCATTATCGGTTGAATTGATAATGAGTCGTAAATTTTAATTTAATTAATCTTGTATGAACAAAACACAAATATTAGATTTGTTTTCAAATAAGAAGACATGGTCATATTATAAACTCTATACCAAAACTCAATGGTATTCTCCAGCCGATATAGAAAAATTACGATTGTTGAAATTAAAAAAGCTATTGGCTCATTGCTATGATAATGTACCCTATTATAAAAGCCTGATTGATAAAAAAGGCATAGATATCTACAATTTTAGCTCTGTAGAGGTATTAAACAAATTTCCGATTCTTACTAAAGAGATAATTCAAAATAATTTTGACGATTTTACGCCTAAAAACATTAACAAGATTAAGGGCGTAAAAGTTGGGCAAACTGGCGGAACAACTGGCAACATTCTGTATAAACGCAATGACAGTAACTCAAGAAGTTCAGTTTGGGCTACATTTAAGCGTTACCAAGATTGGATGGGTCTGACTTCCAAAGATAAAACACTTATCTTGATGGGAGGTCACGTAAAAAAAGGGAATTTGAAAAATTTAATAAAAGAAAAGCTGATTAATATTTATAAAAACGCACAAACAGTAGATATATACGACACATCAGATAGTACTGTAAAAAAGGTTATTGACCTGATTAAGAGCAATAAGTTTACCCATATTAGAGCCTATCCACAGTTTCTTTATGCTGTAGCGTTGAAATTGGAACAAATGAACATGACATTCAATATCGGTTCAATATCAACTACAGCCGAAGCAATTATGCCTGAACACAGAACAATGTTCAAAAAGATATTTAATTGTGACTCGTTTGACCAATACGGTTGCGGAGAGATTGGTGGCATTGCATATGAATGTGAAAAACATGAAGGCTTACATATTGCGGAAGAGCATGTTATAGTGGAATTCAGTGAAAGAAATGAGCTTATCATAACAGATTTAGATAACTATTCAATGCCATTTATTCGATACTGGAATGCTGACGAAGCTATACCTAGTGAGTATCCTTGTAGTTGCGGTCGCAGTGGAAAGCTAATTAAGCAAGTGATTGGGAGGTCCTGTGATTATGTAATTGGTAAAAATGATCAATATCTTCACTGGGCATACTTTTGGCATTTGATTTTTGATAGTAATGTAGCAGAAAAGAGGAATTTAAAAAAATTTCAAATTGTTCAGTTTGATAAAGAAAAGATAGCCATACGTTTGGTTTCAGATGAATTATCACTAGAAGAAAAAGAATTTATTGTTGCGGATATGAAGAAAAGGTTGGGTGATATATCTATTGAGTTTCGGTATGAATTGGAAATAGAAAACTCTAAAACAGGTAAATATCGGCCCGTAGTTAATAAATTACTGTAGTTAATTAAGAAATAATTTAGATATGAATAAAAAAGATTTAGCTTTTTACTTCATTGGGAAAAAGTACAACTTTGATATCAGGAGTTACTATAGTTTTGTTTTAGAAAATCAGTACTGGGACAATGAAAAAATTCAGGAATTTCAATTTGAAAGAATAAAAAATATTTTAAATCATGCACAAGATAATGTGCCTCACTACAATGATTTATTCAGTAAAATTGGTTTTAAACCCAATTATATTTCTGACATAGATGACTTAAAGAAACTCCCAATCTTAAGAAAAGGTGATATCAACAAAGATTTCAATTCGTTTTTATCAAAAGACTTCAAACAGTATAATCCTGTTGATAGGTATACTGGCGGAACCACTGGTTCTGCCTTTCATTTGTATAATGATATGAATAGTTGGGCTGTCAATTGGGCAACAAAAATCAGAACTTTTAGTTGGGGAGGATATAACTTTGGTACTGATAGATTAGGAGTAATGGCAGGAGGATCTTTGCTACCAACAAAGAAGATGAGTCCTAAAAGCATGTTGTGGCGCTATATAAACAATTATTATTCCATGCCCATTACTCAAATGAATGATGATTTACTAGATGTTTATGTAAAAAATATAATTAAGCAAAAATTGAAATTTTTAAGGGGTTACCCATCGGCAATATATACCTTGGCCCTCTTTATGAATGAAAAAGGCATCACAATTCCCTTAAACGCAATATTTACTACGGCTGAAATGCTTCATGAGCATCAGAGACTTTTGATAGAAGAAAGATTTGGTTGTAAGTGTTTTGATCAGTATGGATGCGCTGATGGAATGGGAGGGGCAAACGAATGTGACCATCATAATGGACTGCATGTTAATATTGAGACAAGTTTTATGGAGATTGTTGATTCAAATGGTAATGAAGTTGGTGATAATGAGGAAGGAGAAGTAGTGTTAACCTCATTTAATGATAGGGCTATGCCGCTAATAAGATATGCTCCTGGAGACTATGCAATTAAAAGCACTGAGCAATGTTCTTGTGGCCGTACCTTACCAATGATAAAAAAAATCATTGGTAGAACTTCAGATTTGATTGAGTTAAGTAATGGGATAAAACTTAATGGGCTCAGTATACCTTTTGAGGCATGGTCTGATAAAATTGAAAGATTTCAGATTATTCAGACTAGAGAAGATGCTGTTGAGGTCGTGCTTATCAAAAAAGAAGGTTTTAGTGAAAAAGATGAAAAACAAGTTATAGAAATGATGAACTTTAACTGCGGAAAGGGGATTGACATTAAAGTAAAATATGTGAACGAGATTCCATTGCCAAAATCAGGCAAGTTCAGATATGTGATTTCTTTGGTAAAATAGATTATGAATATTATTTCTACTTGCAAAATGGGGCCGGGTACATTTGAAGCCAAATTTGTACCTTTTGCTCAGGTGAATTGTGTTGATAACATTTTTGTTTTGAGAGATGCAGTTGGACCAGAAATTGCAAAAGTTCAATATCTTATTCTTCCGAAGTTTTTAAGTAAATTTCGAATATTGAAGTTTCTCATTCCTTTCTATTTGGCTTATTACACAATAAAGTTTAATTGCACATTCATAATTGGATATCATTTTGTCCCCCATGCAATATTTGCCTACCTAGCAAGTATTATTACGAATGTACCATTTATATTCGCCCAAACTGGCCTAGACATTCAGCGACTAGCTCAAAAACCCCTGTTCAAGATTATTGTTAACATAGTTTTAAAAAGGGCTTCATATATCAATGTTCCAGGAAGTTTTTCTAAAAATTTTTGGTCAGAATTTGGGATTAACCCACACAAGATCAATATTCTTCATAGTACCATAGATACAGACTATTGGGTTCCTGATCCGGATAAGGAAAAAATATATGATTTTGTTTTTTTGGGTCGATTAGATCCGGTAAAACGCATTGATATGATAATCCATGCGTTTAAGCTGTTGTTAACGAGCACTAAAAATGTAGTAAAGCCAACACTCTTAATTGTTGGGTCTGGTCCGGGAGAACCCGCACTTAAAAAACAAATCTCTGATATTGGCATAGCTGAATATGTTAAGTTTACTGGATTTGTCTCCAAGCCTTTATTTTATTTGCAGAAATCAAGGTTCATAATTATGTCTTCATTTACTGAAGGATTACCAACTGCAATGATGCAGGCTATGGCATGTGGCGTGATTCCTGTCACAAATCTTGTTGGTAATATTCCTGACCTAGTTGCAGATAATAAAACCGGCATTGTTCATTCTGGTCAAAATCCTGCGAATATTTGTAGGGCAATGAAAAATGCTTTAGCCATCCAGGATAGAGAATTGTCAATAATGAAACACGCAACCAGAGAAATCATTGTCAGATATCATTCTCATGAAAAGGCAACAAAACAATGGGCCAATCTACTTTCAGAAGCATCACAATAAATCACTATTAACTCCCAGTTTATGGCAAATAAGAAAAGATCATTTTTTTCGATTATCAGAGGTATTTGGATTCGTTTATTGTCGGTTTTAATACCTTTTACTTTTCCGGCACAATTAACTACTTTTCTCCACAGGCTCAGAGGCGTAAAAGTTGGAAAGGGTTCAAAAATTAGTCGGACTGTTCAGATTGATGATTCAAATCCGGAGCTTGTTGAAATTGGTAAAAAAGTTTGGATTACAGCCGGAGTGATGATATTATGCCACCAAAGAGACTTGAAATACTATGAGGTTGGTAAACCTATCATGGATTGTCCTTTGAAATCTGCAAAGGTTGTAATCAAAGATGGTGCCCACATTGGCATTGGAGCCATTATAATGCCTGGGGTAACAATTGGAGAGGGTGCTGTAGTCGGCGCTGGTTCTGTGGTTACAAAAGACATTCCTCCTTATAGTGTTGCTACAGGCATACCGGCAAAAGTAATTAAAACATTTATGACAAATGAAGATACTGTTTGAACTCTCTCATCCTAAGCATTATTACCAATTCAGATATCTGATTAACCATTATAAAACTGATGGAGACAAAATACTGATTTTGGCCAGAAATAAAGATGTATTATTGAAGATACTTGAAGAAGAAAAATTGCCCTATACAATTCTTGGCAAGCATGCCAAAGGTTTGCTATATAAACTATTTATTATACCTATATTAGTTTGGAACTACAATAGAATAATCAAAAGATTTAAACCTGATATAATTCTTTCAAAAGCCTCACCTTATGCATTGCTGGCAAATCCGTTCTATAAAGGTAAACGAATAATTACACCTGATTCAGAAGTTGTGAGTTTGACAAATAGATTCGTCGCTCCTTTTTCTGATTTAGTCATTACACCAAGTTCTTTTAGTTTGGACTTTGGCTCCAAGCACAAAAGAATAGATGGATTCTTCGAAGAAACATATTTGTCTCCCAGTGCCTTTAGGCCTTCATCAAGCATATTAACAGAACTCGGTATCGAAACATCAAAACCGTATTTTGTTCTGCGTTTTATTGGTTGGACAGCTAATCATGATCTAGGCCAATATGGTTTTAATGATGAACAAAAAATTGAGTTGGTAAATCTGTTAAAAATATACGGTACCGTATATATTTCAGCGGAACAGAATAATATACCTGCAGTTTTAAAGCCACATTTGCTAAAGATACCTGCTAAAGAAATGCATCAAGTTTTACATTTTGCGTCATTATATATTGGAGATTCACAAACTATGGCTACAGAAGCTTCATTACTTGGTACTCCTTCAATTAGATACAATTCTTTTGTTGGACCAAATGATATGAGCAATTTTCTTATATTGCAAAAGTATGGTATGCTATATAATTTTAATGATTATTCTTTGTTGATAAAAGAATTAAAAGAAAAACTCACTGAATCAAATCTTAAAAATGTTATGCTGCACCGTCGAGAGCAGTATTTTAAACAAAAAGAAGATATTAATTTACAAATCATTCACCTTATAGAGGGTGTCTCATGATAAATTAATGGTTTTAAAATCTTGAGAATCATTATTGATATAGGTCATCCCGCCCATGTTCATTTATTTAAGCACACAGCAGCATCCTTAGTAAAAAACGGGTGGGAGGTGATGTTTTCAGTAAGAGAAAAAGGGGAGAATGTTGATTTACTTGTTCAATATGGTTTCGATTTTGTTATTTATGGACATACCAATAGAAGCATTGTCTCAAAAATTCTTTCTTTGGCGCAAAAAAATTATTCACTCTACCGAGTAATCAAAGAATTTAAACCATCTATCACCATAAGCCATAGTTCTTTTTACCTCGCGCAAGTTTCATGGTTATGCCGAATTCCTAACCTGACCCTTGAAGATACAGGTAATATGGAACAAATACTCCTCTATTTGCCATTCACAAAATACATACTCACCCCTAAAGACTATAACCGCAACCATGGTAAAAAGCATTTGTACTATGATGGGTTTCATGAAACTGCTTACATCCTCCCATTGATCAAAAACCAAAATGATTTTAGTAATGAAAAATCCACAAACATAATTCTAATCAGACTTGTAGATTGGGCAGCCAGTCATGATTTCGGACATAGTGGTTTGACTTCAAATACAATAGATGAAATTATTAATCTGGTTGGTTCAAGGTTTCAGATAAAAATTTTGTCAGAAAAACCACTTCCTGCACACCTCCATCATCTTGCGCTTAAAATTCAAGCCTCACAGCTTCACGATTTACTTAACAATGTTAGACTATATATAGGTGAAGGTGCTACACTTGCCTCTGAATGTGCTTTAATGGGTATCCCTTCTGTTTATGTAAACTCGCGATCTGCAGGTGTCATCAATGCGCAGGTTGAAGCCGGACTGCTCTATCATTTCAAGAGTAGCGAACGCGTATTAGATAAAATAAAGGATATTCTTTCTGATGACAAGTATTTCAGTCATCATAAAACCCTTGCACAAGAATTTCTAAGAAATAAAATAGATTTATCAAAATTCCTCGTCTGGTTCATCGAGAATTACCCCACCAGCGCCTCCATCATGAAAGAAAATCCGGATTATCAGTACAATTTCAGATGATATCAAAACTATTCTCAAATAAATGGCTATTCGGCAGTTATTTAATTGTTATCACCCTGTTAGTCACCTTACCCATCAATTCCGCTGGCGAGCTCAACAACATCACCATCATCACTTTCCGGGGAGATTATTTTTTTCATGCATTGGCCTTCTTGCCCTGGGTCTTTTTTAAGCCGGCATACAATCAAAAAACTCCCCTGTGGTTGTTTCTGGGGCTTCTGTTCGCCGCTGGCACCGAGGGTCTGCAATATATCCTTCCTTACCGTGCATTTAATGTGAACGATTTGATTGGCAATATATTTGGTATGTTCATTGGATTCGGAATAGTTAGTCTGATCAAATCTTTGAAAGTTCCTGATCTTAAAAACTGATAGCAGAACACAAGCCCGAATCCTCAAATCTTCAAATCTTCGAATCCTCAAATCTTCAAATCTTCAAATCCTCAAATCTTCAAATCCTCAAATCCTCAAATCTTCAAATCTTCAAATCCTCAAATCTTCAAATCTTCAAATCTTCAAATTTCCTAATCCATGGACTTCACCCTCACAACCTACAAAAAACTCCTCAACTCCCTGCAATCGCAGGGTTTTTCATTTTTAACCTTCGTCCAGTACACGGAGCTTAAGGCAAAGGCTGAGTCTGAGAACAGTCCCTCTCAACCAAAAACTCAACCTCAACCTTTCTCCAATCTCAAATCCCAACCTCTGAACACCGAACCTCGAACCCCAAACCCC
>JAVEZW010000026.1:0-23032 GCA_034002805.1 Bacteroidales bacterium
CGTGCAAACTGCCGTCCATTCTTCGACATTCCGGGTCCCATGACACAACCTTCGCAACCCAGTAGCTCGAGATGTTGGTTTTTAATTAACCCATCTTCGAACTCATCAATAGCTTCTTTAAAATGACTGCGACCCTCTGCAACAAGTATATCACCAACCAAAAGATCATCGGTAATTCCAGCTGTTTGTAGTAATCCTCTGCTAATTGGGAAAATTGCACCTTTTCCACCAATCGGCTGATCAAAATCGGTTGGTTGAACAGTTTTCTGAGTTATCTCCAGCTGATCAAAAATACTTCGCAGTTCAGTAAATGTGATCATTTCATCAACCTCGTCTGTTTCGCCTTTTTTAGCAATACAAGGACCAATAAAGATTAGGTTGGTATCTTCACCATATTCCTTTTTTATAACACGCGCCATAGCCACCATTGGTGATGCTATTGGAGCTAAATGACGCACCAGCGCAGGATGATAATGCTCAATATAAGTTACAATCGCAGGACAATCAGATGAGATGTAACATTTATCGGTACCCTGATCAATAAGTTTTCTATATTGCAATGCCACGAGATCAGCACCAAACGCAACTTCTGTAACAGCATCAAAACCAATGGCTTTGACCATTGAAACAAATATCTTGTAATTAGCTATTTCCTTAAACTCAGCAGGAAAGCTCGGAGCAACCATAGCTATGCTTTTTTTGCCCGATTTAAGCAGTTCGAATAGATTTGAAGTTGTATTTAGATACACCTTTGCACCCTGGCTGCAAACTTTTGTACAGTTTCCACAAACGATACACCGATCATTTAATACTTCTGCCTGTCCATTAATAATTTTAATAGCTTTTGCAGGACATTCGCGCACACAGGTAAAACAACTCTTACATCTGTTTTTAAGCGTAAATACCAGGTTTCTGCTTTTATTTGATGATTCAGTATTTCTCATCACAGATTACTGTTTATAACAATACATCACGGTCGCTATAACTTGTATGAATTAATTTGTTTGCTTTTACCCCGAGAGGTTCATCCAGAAACTTCTCATACAGATTAAGTACATCCATATTTTTATGAGCCACTCTTAAATGATCTTTTTCATCGATATCGTAAACGTTTTTAATTTTGTTCTTTAATCCTTTTTCATCATCAGAAAATGGCTGACCACCACCATTTACGCATCCTCCAGGACAGGCCATAATTTCGACATAATGAAGATCGTTTCGGCCATTTCGGATTTCATCGAGCAGTTGGATTGCATTACGTAAACCGCTAACTACCGCAATACCCAAATCTAAATCACCAACCTGAAAACGTAACTCTTTGTATTCTTTGCCATTGCGTAGTTTTGAAATTTTCAAATCAGGCAACTCTTTTTTGGTCTGTTGATGATAAACTGTTCTCATTAATCCTTCGGCCAAACCACCCGACACAGCAGTTAATTTGGCTGCCGAGCTGCGTGTTGAAAATGGCGCATCAGTATATTCTTCGTCTAACTGCTGAATATCAATTCCGTACAATTTGATGAGCTTTATTAATTCGCGGGTTGTTAAAACTAAATCAATATCAGTTATTCCTTTTTCAGTCATCTGCTCGCGTTGTGCTTCGAATTTTTTAGCAGGGCATGGCATTACAGAAACAGTGACAATTTTTTCGGCGGGAATATTTTCCTGCTCTGCAAAATAAGTCTTAATTAATGTACCAAGCATCTGTTGAGGCGATTTACAGGTTGAAACATAATCTGTTAAATCCGCGTGCGCTTGCTCCATATATTTTATCCAGGCCGGACAGCAACTGCTAATCAATGGCAGGCTTGTATTAAATTTTATTCTATCGAGCAATTCGGCTGTTTGTTCGTAAATAAGCAAGTCAGTGCTGAATGAAGTATCAAAAACCTTAAAAAACCCTATCTTTCGCAATGCAGCATTTAGTAAACCACTGTTGTCTTTGGTTGTTTTAATACCCAATTCATCAGCGATAGCAACTGCTACAGATGGAGAATACTGAACAACAACCTTCATCTGCTTATTATTTATCAGTTCGAATACTACATCGAGGTTTGATTTTTCGTAAAGAGCTGCTGTGGGACAATATAAAATGCATTGTCCACAGTGAATACAGTTGGATGCATTAATGCCTTTATTCATTGATGTGGCAATAGAAGACTTGTTCCCGCGATTTACAAACTCAAACGTTGAAACAGCCATTACCTCATCGCAAATACGAACACAGCGACCACAAAGTATACATTTTGAAGGATCATGAACAATTCCGGGGCTCGACTGATCGAGAAATCCCTTTAACTTATTTCCTGCAAATCGTCGCTCACGCACATTAAGATCAACAGCCAGATTCTGTAGTTCGCAATTGCCATTACCGATGCAATACAAACAATCATCAGGATGATTTGACAGCAATAGCTCTACCAACAGTTTGCGGGTTTTGATTACTCTCGGAGAATGAGTTTTTATATTGATTGAATCTTCGATAACTGAAGAACAGGAAGGAACAAGATCAGGTCTGCCCTCAACCTCGACAACACACATTCGGCAATGACCTGTAGGAATTAACCCATTGATATGACATAGAGTAGGAACCTTTATACCATTGCGTTTTAGAGCATCAAGAATGGTTTCTCCTTTTTTAGCCTGTATTTGCTGGTTATTAACTTCAATGGTTACCATAATATATTCTGCTCCTCCAATTATTTACTGATGATTGCATTAAAAACGCAGGTTTCAAAACAAACGCCACAACCTATGCATCTATCCTGAACTATAAAATGTGTGTTTTTAGGAGTACCTATAATTGCTCCTGTTGGACACTTTCTGGCACATAACGTACAGCCTGTGCATGTTTCGATATTTATTTCGAAGGTTTTAAGTTCCTGACAAACACCTGCGGAACAATTTCGCTCGAAAATATGATCTTCATATTCATGTCGGAACCATTTAAGCGAGGTTAACACAGGAATAGCTGCGCGTCTTCCAAAACCACATAATGATGAATCCTTGATTACCTCAGCCAGGTTTTCGAGCTGCATAACTCCTTTAAACCTCAATAATGAGGAATGGTCATTCTCATCCTTAGGTCGTTTGCTGATATTATCAAGGATATCGAACATTCGCTGGGTTCCTTCTCTGCACGGAATGCAAATACCACAACTTTCTCTCTGTAGAAAATTCATAAAATACTTAACGGTATCGATAATACAGCAATCCTCATCGAGAACTACTAAGCCCGATGATCCAAGTGATGTACCAGTAAGCATAATCGAATCGTAATCAACAAGAGAGTCGAGCTGACCTTCGCCGAGCATTCCGCCCGATGGGCCACCAATATGAATCGCTTTGAACTTTTTATTATTAGGAATTCCTCCGGCAGTGCGAAAAATAACATCACGTAATTTTGTTCCCATCTCCACCTCAACCAGTCCAACAATTTCGACTTTCCCGCTTACTGAAAACACCTTAGTTCCCTTGCTTACATCATTACCCACAGAGCAAAACCATTCGGCCCCTTTCTCAATAATTGTTGGAATATTTGCCAGTGTTTCGACATTATTCAATACAGTAGGAAAACCATATAAGCCTTTTGTAGCAGGATAAGGCGGTTTTGGCTGGGGATGACCGCGTCGGCCCTCGATACTTGCAATTAATGCAGTTTCCTCACCACAGATAAATGCACCCGCACCCTTTTTAATAACAATATCGAGCGAATATCCACTCCCAAAAATATCGTTACCAAGAATACCATATTCTTTGGCTTTTTGAATAGCTATTGCAAGTCGTTGAACGGCCAGATCATACTCACTTTCGATATAGATAAATGCTTTTCTGGCACCAATTGCATATGCAGCGATTGCTATTCCTTCGATGAGTTTATGAGGATCGCTCTCGATAAAAATACGCTCCATAAAAGCACCAGGATCGGTTTCTCCGGCATTACAAACCAGATATTTCTGATCACTTTGTGTACTGAGTGCAATCTTCCATTTCTTACCAGTACTAAAACCTTCGCCCCCGCGGCCTCTTAGTTTGCTATTTTCAACAATATTGCAAACATCTTCGTGAGTATAGTGCTTAAGTGTTTTAATAAAAGCCTTATAACCTCCAAAAGCTAAATATTCATCAATGGAGGTTGGATCGATAATTCCGCAATGATTTAAAACAATACGCTGTTGGTGACTAAAATATGCTATTTCATCTATATAAGCTGTGTTTTCGTATGGCTCGTGCATCTTATTGCGATATTGCCCAAAAACCTGATCAGTAACTATATAATTGTTAAAATTTCCATCAAGAACAGCTATAATATTGTCATCATTTACATTTTTGTAAAGAAGCTTTGTTTTCCCGGGTAGCTGAATAGATATAAATGTTTCGAGTGAGCAAAGGCCATTGCTTCCAACTACCACAACGGATGCTTTTATATTTCGTTCTGTCAGATAGTTATTAATCACGTCGAGCAGATTCGAATTTGCAACCAGTAATGATCCTGAATTCTGACTTATAGTAATTACCGGATGTGTGACTTTATCTCTTTTAATGTAACTTAATTTATCGAGTACCTCTTTTGAGTATTGCTCAGACTCATTGAGAAGCACCTGATTAATTAAAAAATCCCTATTTACTGAGTTATCGGTTGTCATTGATTTTCTATTTGCATATAAAAATGAATAATCTCATGCACTTTATCGATGGTAAGATTAAAATAGGCCTTTTCATTAACAGTCATTGCAGGGCCATTATTACAAAGACACATACAACCCTTTTTTTCGATACTGAACAATCCATTTTTTGATACCTCACCCTCTTTGATTCCAAGCATCTTGCAAATCTCTTTTAAAATAACTGTATTAAGATTTATATGACATGATGTTCCGTTGCAAACCTGAAAATGATATTTTCCACGTGGTTGAAATCTAAAATCATTGTAAAATGTGGCTAATCCGTAAATCCGGCTTGTAGGAATTTTGAGATGTTCGCCTACTTTTTTTATAGCTTCAGTCGAAAGAAATCCAACATACTCTTGTATCTCAGCCAATAATGGGATTAAGTTACCTGGTTGATCAGTTGGATATTTTTGTAGGATTGAATTAATTTCAGGCATGATGTGAACTATTAAATTAATTGTTTAAATCCCTTATCATCACAAATATACAAATTAATATTGTTAAGATTTAAGCATTGTTATTTTTTTCACAATATTTGCTATATTTACATTGTTATTTCGCCAAACAACTGATATACAAGCATAAATAACAATCCGTAATTTAAATATGGTTTAAAACATGCAAATAATCAGAGTTTTTGTTACAATGATCAGTACTTTTGTAAAGAGATTAATTAGTAACTTTGAGTTTTAGGGGAAATCTTGAAATTGTTGATATGAAGACAGAGATCGTAATATGCTTGGGGAGTTCGTGTTTTTCGAGAGGAAATAAACAAACCGTACAAATCATTAAAAATTATATTAAGGAACACAACCTGGATGATCGGGTTTATTTTCATGGCAGTCATTGTTTTGGAAATTGTGAAAATGGCCCCATGCTTCAGGTAAATGAAAAAATTTATCAGAATGTAACTCCCGAAAATGTTATTTACTTACTTGAAAATATTTTTGAGAGCTAACAACCGTATATCTTAAATAATGTGTTAAATTGATATTTACCTTTTACCAGATTAACCTCAAAATAAAACTAAAGAAAAGCTATGCAACTAGTTGAAATCATTAAAGAAAAGTGCGATTTAAGCTACTCTTGTGTTAGGGTTTGCCCTGTTAATGCAATTGAGGTTAAGATAAATACCGAATATGCGCATATCATACCTGAACGTTGCATAGGATGTGGAAGCTGTACTTCCGTTTGTCCTCAGGATGCCATTCGTTTCCTTGATTCGAAAGAACAGACAAAAATTCTTCTTAAAGAAAATAGAAAAAAAGTTGCCGTAGTAGCACCAAGTATTTCGGGTGAGTTTCATGATATTACCGATTACCGCAAATTTGTTCAGATGTTTAAACAATTAGGCTTTGATCATATTAACGAAGTATCTTTTGGTGCTGACATTATTTCGCTTAAATATGCCGAATTATTTGACAATTTTAAAGGCAAATATTATATATCTTCTGCCTGCCCAGTGGTTGTTTCGTATGTTCAGAAGTTTCAGCCCGAAATCATTGGCAATCTCGTTCCTATTGTATCGCCCATGATTGCTACAGCAAAGATCGTTCGAAAGATTTATGGTAACGATACCATCGTAATTTACGTTGGACCTTGTATCGAAAATAAAAACGAAGCCAATGATTTTTCTGATGATGGAAGAATAGATGCTGTGCTTACATTTATCGAGCTAAGGGAATTATTCGACGAATTTAATATTCACGAAAGCACGCTCGAATATTCTGAATTTGACACTCCAATCGGGTATAAAGGATCATTATTTCCTATCTCAAACGGGCTGTTACAGGCAGCCAATATTAGCGAAGATTTACTTACAGGGATGGTAATTGATGCCGAAGGCAAAGCAAACATGCTAAACGCCGTAAAGCAATTTTTTGATGATACAGAAACCATAAAAAAACACTTTAACCTGTATTATTGCGAAGGTTGTTTAATGGGACCCGGAACTTCGCGAAACGGCAAAAAATTTATACGTCGCACCAGAGTTACCGACTACGCTAACAAACGATTAAAAAATTTCGATCTCGATACCTGGAAAAAAGAAATTGACAAATACTGGGATATTGATTATTCAAGAACCTTTGTAAATGATGATCAACGTATTGAAACACCATCAGATGAAAAAATTCAGGAAGTACTAAAAGCAATCGGTAAAGAAACCGGAAACCCAGATTTGGGTTGTAATGCCTGTGGTTATGACTCGTGCAGGGAGTTTTCAATTGCCGTATCAAAAGGACTTGCAAAAACCGAAATGTGCCTTACTTATACACTCAAAAACAGACACGAGTATATTAAATCGTTGCGATCGACTAACGAAAAGCTTGCACAAACGCAAAAGGCACTTCAGGAGTCGGAGCAGGTGGCATTAAAAGAAAAAGAAGCAGCACAGGAAGCTTCTGATATAATCAATAACATGCTGCATAAATTAAATGCAGGGATTGTTATTATTGATAAAAACTTAAAAATAATTCTATCAAACAATAGTTTTATTAATATGTTGGGCGAAGAGGCCAAATCGATTAATGAGGTAATTCCACAACTGGTTGGTGCCGATTTAAAAACCCTTATTCCTTTTAACATTTACAACTTATTTAATAATGTTTTTTCGACCAACGAAAATATCCTAAATCGTGACATTTATATCGAAGATCGTTTTCTTAACCTTTCGATATTTGTAATACGGAAAGATAAAATTGTAGGAGCTGTATTCAGAGATATGTACTCACCAGAAGTTCGAAAAGAAGAGGTAATTAAGCGGGTAAACGATGTTATTGATAAGAATCTGGAAATGGTACAAAAAATTGGATTTTTACTCGGTGAGGGAGCTTCGGAAACAGAACAAATGCTTAATTCGATTGTTGAGCTGTATAAAACCTTTAAGAAACAGCAATAATCATGGAGAATACCTTCTATATCGAAGTTGATTGCCAGCAAAAAAACCATGAAGGAGAGCGAATTTGTGGTGATGTTTTTCTTTCGGAACGAATAAAAAATGAAGGAAGAACCATTGTTGTTTTGTCGGATGGAATGGGCCATGGAATTAAAGCAAACATGCTGGCTACACTCACAGCAACAATGGCTCTCAATTTTACGAAAGAACACAAAGATGTAAACCGTATTGCAGAAATAATAATGAATACGCTGCCAATCTGCAGTCAGCGAAGAATAAGCTATTCAACATTTACTATTGTTGATATTGAATCAAACGGAAGAACAACCATCCTTGAATATGATAATCCAAATGCATTGATTTTCAGAGATGGTAAAAAGTTTGATCCCGAATGGAAGTGTATCATTTTGCAAAGCGAAAAAAATGCCGGTAAGGAGCTTCGAAGCTGTACTTTTGATGCACAGATAGAAGATCGCATTATATTTTGTTCTGATGGTATTTCTCAGTCAGGATTAGGTTCTGATAAGTATCCATTTGGTTTTGGAGTTGATAATATCGAAGCATTTGTTAAACGGTTAATTACCAATGATCCAAAAATTTCTGCATATAAATTATCGGGTAAAGTAGTAAGTATTGCTTACCAAAACGACGGTTACCATGCTAAAGACGATACAAGCTGTGCTACGATCTATTTTCGTGAACCTCGTAAACTATTGATATGTACAGGTCCTCCATACGAAGAATCAAGAGACAAGATACTTGCCGATGCAGTACGAAATTTTGACGGGCGCAAAATTCTTTGCGGAGCAACAACCGGCGATATTATTGCACGTGAACTCAATTTAAAAATCACCGACAGCTTTGAATTTGACGACCCCGACCTTCCTCCTATTTCCTACATGCCAGGTATTGATTTGGTTACAGAAGGAATTTTAACGTTGAGTAAGGTTTCGGAAATTTTAAAAGTGTATAATAACAATTACCAGCTTGGCAAAGGACCTGCCGACCAAATTGTTAAACTTATAAAAGATAGCGACGAGATTCAATTTATAATTGGCACTCGCATAAATATTGCACACCAGGATCCAAACTTACCCGTTGAGTTAGAAATCCGGAGAACTGTAGTTAAACGAATTGCTAAAACACTAGAGCAAAAGTTCCTTAAAGAAGTGAGTTTGAAGTTTATTTAAACAAAAAAGCATCCCAAGGGATGCTTTTTTTGATTAACTAATCTATTACCCTAACCCCAACACTATGATATTTAAATTACAGATTCAAAGATCAAAGACACAAGAATGATTTCTTGTGTCTTTAAATCTTTATCTATTTTTCTATTTATCGTTATATTCGGCTAAAATATCTTTAACTCCTTCGGGTGATACTCTGCCGTATGTTTTATCACCTACCTGCACTACAGGAGCTAAGCCACATGCACCAACACAACGTAAACAACTCAGCGAGAATTTACCATCAGCAGTAGTTTCGCCCACTTCGAGATTTAACTGACGTTTAAACTCAGCCAGCACTTTCTCTGCACCACGAACATAACAAGCAGTACCTGTACAAATTGAAATTGGAAACTTACCTTTAGGTTTCATGGTAAAGAATGAGTAAAATGTAACCACACCATAAACCTTTGCAACCGACATACTTAATTCTTTTGCAATTGCCTCCTGTATTTCAGCAGGTAAATATCCAAAGTGTTCCTGTGTTTTATGCAACACATTTATTAGCTCGCCTTGTTGGTTATTAAAAGACTTACATATTTCTTTAATTGTATTTAAGTCTTTTTCTTTTATTTTAACTTTTATTCTTGACATTGTCTTTTTCCTCCAATTTAAATTTCAAACTAGCTGATTTCAATTTTTCCGCTTTTGTCGAAATAATGTGTATGCAATAAATGGTGCGCTTTTTCGCTCATTGGCTTACCCAAAAACTCTTCATACAATTTGATGATATACGGATTTTCGTGTGATTTACGTAATACTTTACCTTCATCTTCGGTATAAATTGCTTTTGTACGAGCTTTAAGTATGCTTGAGTCGCTATGATGTAATGGCTGACCGCCACCACCAATACAACCTCCAGGACATGCCATAATTTCTATTGCATGGAACTCTGATTTACCAGCTTTGATATCGTCGAGTAATTTTCTTGCGTTTCCTAATCCGTGTGCAATACCAATATTAATAGGAACTCCATTAAAATCGATGGTTGCTTTACGAATAAATTCCATACCACGCAATTGTTCAAATTCAACTCTGGCAAGTTTTTTACCTGTATGTAGTTCGTAAGCTGTTCTTGTTGCAGCTTCAATAACACCACCAGTAACACCAAAAATTACACCTGCTCCGGTTGACTCACCAAGTGGTTTGTCGAAATCCTCATCAGGTAATGTTTTTAAATCAAGGTTTGCCTGTTTAATTAAATGAGCTAACTCACGGGTAGATAATGAATAATCAACATCTGGATTTCCATCTACCTTAAACTCATCGCGTTGCGCTTCGTATTTCTTAGCTAAACATGGCATTATAGAAACAACGATTAAATCTTCGCGTTTAACTTTTATTTTATCAGCAAAATAGGTTTTAGCTATTGAACCAAACATCTGTTGTGGAGAACGAGCTGTTGATGGTATATCCTTCATTTCGGGGAAATTATTCTCGAAGAAATTTACCCATGCAGGACAACATGATGTTAAGATTGGTAATTTAACCTCTTTATCACCAGCTAAAAATTTAGTTAAACGACCTAATAATTCAGTACCTTCTTCCATAATGGTAAGGTCGGCTGCAAAATCAGTATCGAAAACATAATTAAATCCTAAACGACGCAAAGCTGAAACCATTTTACCAGTAACCAAGGTTCCAGGAGCTAGTCCAAACTCTTCGCCTAAAGCAGCACGAACAGCTGGAGCGGTTTGAACGATTACTGTTTTTGTAGGATCAGAAAGTGCGTTAATTACTTCGCGTGTATGATCTTTCTCTGTTAAAGCACCTGTTGGACAAACAGCCACACACTGACCACAATAAGTACATGTTGAATCTTCAAGATCCATTTCGAAAGCAGGACCAACAGCAGCTTGGAATCCACGATGAAATGCAGATAATGCTCCAACAGTTTGGAATTCGTTACACATCATCTCACAACGGCGACACATAATACATTTGTCAAGGTCGCGAATGATTGATGGAGAGAAATCCATTTTATAAGTTGACATGGCAGCATATTCCTGACCAGGAATTTCTCTGATACCTAATTTTACTGCCATATCCTGCAATTCGCAGTTTCCTGATTTTGCACAGGTTAAACAATCTTTTGGGTGATCAGAAAGAATAAATTCCATTACGGTTCTGCGTGCATTAATAACTCTCATTGAGTGTGTATTAACCACCATTCCTTCGGTGCAATCAGTTGAGCAAGATGGAGCAAGATTTCTTCTGCCTTCAACTTCTACAACGCAAATTCTGCAACCACCGGGTTTGTTTTCAATGCCTAGGCCTTCGAGATTCATGTGACAAAGCACAGGTATATCGATTCCTAATTGTTTTGCAGCTTTGTATATTGTAGTGCCTTTTTCTACTTCAACAAGCTTGTTATCTATCGTTAATTTTACTTTTTCCATTGTACAAATAATTATTATTTAATAATGATTGCATCAAATTTACATCTCTCCATACAAGCACCACATTTAATACAAGTATCAGGATTGATGAAATGAGGTTCTTTCTTTTCGCCAGTAATTGCTCCAACGGGGCAAACGCGTGCACAAGCTGTACAACCAACACAATTCTCTGCTATAATAAAATATTTCATTAAATCTTTACATTCGCCAGCAGGACATTTTTTATCTTTTACGTGAGCAACATACTCATCCCAGAAATTATCAAGTGTTGATAAAACAGGGTTTGGAGATGTCTGACCCAATCCGCAAAGTGAGGTATCTTTAATTACCTGACTCATGTTTTTTAATCGTTTCAGATCATCCATAGTACCAAGACCTTTTGTAATTCGGTCTAATAACTCATGTAGTCTCTTATTACCAATTCGGCAAGGAGCACATTTTCCACACGATTCGTCAACAGTAAAATCGAGGAAGAATTTAGCTACAGAAACCATACAGTTATCTTCGTCCATAACAATCATACCACCAGAACCCATCATTGAGCCTGCAGCAATAAGGTTGTCAAAATCGATTGGGGCATCGAGGTGTTTTTCGGTTAAGCAACCTCCCGATGGACCACCGGTTTGAACTGCTTTAAATTTCTTTCCGCCTTTTATTCCGCCACCAATTTCGTATATAACTTCGCGCAAGGTTGTTCCCATCGGCACTTCGATCAAGCCAACGTTATTTATCTTACCAGCCAAAGCAAAAACTTTTGTTCCTTTTGATTTTTCGGTACCGATTTTATTAAACCAATTTGCACCTTTTCTTATGATGATTGGAACTGATGCGAAAGTTTCAACGTTATTCACGTTTGTAGGTTTACCAAGATAACCTTTTTCAGCAGGGAATGGTGGTTTGATGGTTGGTTCACCACGTAATCCTTCCATTGAATGGATTAACGATGTTTCTTCACCGCAAACAAATGCACCGGCACCATATCTTAATTCCAGGTCGAAGTCAAATGAAGAACCGAAGATATTTTTACCCAATAAACCATATTCGCGAGCCTGGTCAATAGCAATCTTTAAACGTTTAATTGCTAATGGATATTCAGCTCTGATATAAATTAACCCTTTTGTTGCACCTATTGCATAACCGCAAATAGCCATAGCTTCGAGAATCGCATGTGGATCACCTTCGAGTACCGATCTGTCCATAAATGCACCTGGATCGCCTTCGTCGGCGTTACAAACTACATATTTCTGATCAGCATTATTTTTTGATGCAATCTCCCATTTTAAACCTGTAGGGAAACCACCTCCTCCACGACCTCTTAAACCAGAGTCTTTTATTTCTTTAATTACATCCTGAGGTTTTAACTCGTTTAGGCATTTACCTAAAGCTGCATAACCATCACGAGCAATATATTCTTCAATATTTTCAGGATCGATTAATCCGCAGTTTCTTAAAGCAATACGAATCTGTTTCTTGTAAAAATCCATGTGTTTTGAATCTGAAACAGCTTCTTTCTTTTCAGGATCCTGATATAATAACCGGGTAACTTTTCGTCCTTTAATAATATGCTCTTCGATAATCTCTTTAGCGTCTTTTGGTTCAACGCGAACATAAAAAGTATTATCAGGAGATACTTTTACAATGGGTCCTTTTTCACAAAAACCAAAGCAGCCGGTCATAACAACCTGTACTTCGTCTTGAAGACCTTTAATCTCGAGTTCTTTTTTTAAATGCTCAAGTACTGAATCACTTGCAGATGCTCTGCATCCAGTACCTCCACAAACAAGCAAATGCATTTTATATTTTGCCATTTTTATTCCTCCTTTAGATTATTATTTATCATCAATAACTTGATAATTAACTGGTATTATACCTTCAACCAGTTCGCCTTGCTTGATATATTTTTCAATAATCTCGTCAGCTTTTTTAATATCAACATAACCAAAAACAATTGGCTCTTCGCCAGGTTTTTTAACTTCGATAGTTGGTTCTGCAAAACAATAACCCATATCGCCTGTTTGAGTTACAACAGCCTCAATATTTCTTTTTTCGAGGGCTTCGATTAAGAAATCCATTACTTGCTTAGCACCAGAAGCAATACCACTGGTTGCCATTCCTACTTTTATCTGAACATAGCTTTCAGCGCTTTCTCCTTTTTCGCGGAGATCCACTTTTGCCTGCAGTTCATCTTTCATCTTTTTAAGATCTGCCAACGTTTTTATTTTTGTCATACTAAATAATTATTTAATAGTTTTTATAGCCTGAATTATTGTACAAAGATATTACATCCCTTATTAATAAGCTTGTCAAATTATATATCCTTAAACATATATTTTATTAAACATATAATTCTTTTATATTTTCTGTTACCATTTCTTTTAGTAATGCCCGAATTTTAGGATTACTAATATCAGCATCACCAAGTGCTTGTTTTACCTCATTTGTATCGAATTCGTACTTTGCTGAATTATATGAATGAATGTATCTAAAATCGATTTTAGGATTTGCTGCAACGAGTAAAATGATTGTTCCTCCACAATCGCCCAACGGTGGACGGTCGATATGATCATACTTAAACAATGCATAAACCGACGTTCCAACGCCCTTTTCAGAGTTTACTTTAACAAATCCACCTGATTGTTCGGCACTTTGTTTAAGTAATGGTAATCCCAACCCTACTTTGCGCGTTGTTCGTGTGGTAGTGTATGGATCAGTAACTTTGTTCAGCATTTCAGAATCCATCCCGCTGCCATTATCATTAATTGCAAGCTCAAGTATATTTTTTTCAGGTATTTCCGAAATACTTATTTCAATGCGCGATGCATTAGCTCGTATTGAATTCTGCACAATATCTAAAATATGCATTGAAATGTTATTCATTAGGCAATTACCTTTCTTCCATTTTCGGATTTTAAAGCCATTCTTACCTCGCCAAAGTTTTTTTCATTAAGCTGAAAAATAGTCGAAATATCTCCTATATTCTCTGTAAAATGTGAGTCGGAGCTAGTTATAAAACACCTATCAGCTAAATACTGATTTTGAGTAATGAATTTGCTTTTTGTCATGTATTTTGACAGCTCCAGCGCATCTTCATTCAGGTCGGATGGTACAAAACCCAACTGACTAATTAACGAATATCTAGCTCTGTCGATATGAGCCGGAATGAATAATCCGTTGAGCTGATGCACTTTTCTTTCGACCTGCTGGATATTCTGATCGAGTGCTGAAATCAACAGCCAATCGATGTGCTCGACAATGTTTTCATTTTTATCAACAACCACCTGATATCCAAACTTTTCAGGATCGTTTTTTATTTTTGTGATAAACGAATCAAGATAATTCTGAAATTCGTTTAATTCGTTATCCTTTTCAAAGAACGCAAGGCAATGAACCTCTTCTTTTGTGGTTACTTCGGCTCCTTTTAATACAAGGATTCCCTCATTTGTGGCAATTTCCTCTACTATCTTACAGTTTTTGGTACTATTATGATCGGTAATCCCAATAATATCCAATCCTTTTTCTTTGGCTCTATTTACAATTGCGGCAGGACTCATTTCCAAGTCACCACATGGCGAAAGCACAGTATGTATGTGTAAATCGGCCTTATAGAGCTTCATTCTATTTTACTATTTCATAAAGTTTGCCTGCAACTTCGAAGGTATTCATATTCGTAACTAAAATAGGCACACCCTCCTGATTGCTATGTGCAACGGTATCTTCATCGGGCATAAATCCTTTAACCATAATAACGGCAGCTAAATCTTTAAGCGAAGCGATAGCCATTACGTTTTTGTGAGTTTGAAGAGTGATCCAAATCTGACCTTCCTTTGAATTACCCATAACATCACTCAGTAAATCAGAAACATAGCCACCAGTAACCTCGCGATTAATACCAGTGTTACCGCTAACCATTTCAAGATTTAGTTTTTTTATAATATCTTCTACTTGCATACTTTATATTTTTTAACAATTACGATCGAGTTTTTCTGACCCCCATATTTTCTTCATAATCTCTTGTGATTCAATAGTATCAATTATTCCCTTTCGCTCGAAAATACGTTGAATAAAAATACAATGACTAATCGAAGCTCTGTCCTGAACAATATCTTCGGCCAGCGATAAGCAGTTTGGTGCACCACAAGCACCACAATCCACTCCAGGCAAACATTTGGTAATCTCCTTCACTCTGCGCATTTTATTCATTGCCTCGGTCATATTTTCGTCGAGTTTCATCATAGAGCGAGGATTAATCTTTTCTACCTGAATATTTTTTGTCAGATAAGGTTTATAATTCAGAATATCTTTGGACCGGTTTTGCAGGCTATTTTCTTTAATGTAGGTTGATCTCTTTTTGAGTCGCTCAACAATTAAAAATCGGTTTGTAGTGATTAAAACACCACCTGCACAACTCTGGTCGCAAGCACGAAGCTCAAGAAAATCAACATCTTTAATCTCCTCATTTTCGATTTTCTCCAAAAACTCCATCACATTATGTACGCCATCAATAGCCAGACAACGACCTTTCATAACATTTACTTCGCCATTGGTAAGGCTCCATAAAGTTCCATTGGCCGATAGATATTCGTTAGGCTGATTGCTATCCGTTTTAAAATCGCCTCTTCGAACGCTTGTATAAATCTTATTAAAGATAAAATCCATATTTATAACCCCATCAATAGGGGATTTTTTCTCACCCACAGGGCTTTTAATAGCTGCAATTTTAGCTGCACAGGGAGTTATGTAAAACACTCCTATATCCGATTCATCAACCCCTTTGTCCATTAATCTTTTTTTATAATAGAGAGCCGATAAATCAAGTGGTGGACGAAGAAGAATAACACTATCAACGAGAGCAGGAAATTTAACCTGAATTAATCTTACCACAGCAGGACAGAATGACGAGATAAGCGGTTTTTTATCAATATTTTTTTGAGCATAATCGTCCATAGAGTCCATAAGAACATCAACACCATGCTCAACCTCATACACATCAGTAAATCCGAGGTCTAATAGTACATTATAAATTTGCGAGGTTTTTACATCCTCAGGAAACTGACCAATTAACACAGCTGGCAACAGAGCCACACGGTGCTTATACTGAAATATTTTATTAAAGTCATCCTGCTCAATAATAATAGCATTTACCGGACAAACCCTGAAACACTCGCCACAATCGATACATCTGTTTTCGAACAATTCCGCTTTACCGTTTTTTACACGAATAGCTTCGGTTGGACAAACATGCATGCAATGCGAGCAACCTATACAAAGGTCTTTATGAATCTTTAAAGCATGATGAAAAACTGTTTGTTCCATAGCTTATTCTTTTTTCAGATAGGCAATAATTACCAACTTTGTTCCAACACCCACTTCGCTGGTTAAACTAAACTCATCGGAGTTGTTTTTTATATTTGAGAGACCCATTCCTGCGCCAAAACCCATTTCGCGAACTTTCTCTGAGGCGGTTGAATATCCTTCTTGCATAGCCAGATTGATATCATGAATTCCTGGTCCTTTATCAATTACATTAATAGTGATTTTTTCAGTATCGATATTGATAATAACTTTTCCGGAATATGCATGAGCCACCACATTTACTTCGGCTTCGTAAAGTGCAACCACAGTTCTTTTTACAATCTTGTGATCGCCAATCAATTGTTTAAGAATTTTCTTTAACTGACTGGAAGCCAATCCTGCTTTTGAAAAGTCGCCTCCTTCTATTTCGAATTCAAAATACATGAATTAAAATACTGGTTTTATGCCCGCATTATAAAGCAGGCCTGAAGTTTTAAATACAGAACTTGAACATTCAATTAACACAATTTTTGATTCAATTGCAAGATTAATCATATCTTCACTAATCTTTTTATTTCGGGCATAAACGATACAGCTGATATCCGACATTTCGGCGGTACGAATCGTTTGAGTATTTGCAAGTCCTGTTATTAGTATCAATCCATCAGTATCAAGAGTTAAAACATCACTCATCAGATCAGATGCAAAGCCCTTGTGAATTTCTGATTCTAACAAATCGTGCCCGCAAATTACTTTTCCTTCAATAACACTTACTATGTCTTTAATTTTCATTATAGATGTGAATTTAACTGTATTAATCTGAACTAAACATGCTTAATTATCGATACAAAATTAATACATTTTTTGTTATCTTTTTCACAGTGTTATTTTTTTCACATTTACATAATTAAAAATAACACATTCTATTCTTCTATTTTATTGATTTTGAATTGATTATATAGATTTATTAGTAAATATGTTTAAAAACTCTATTCTTTAACATATTAATTTCCAACCGAATCCACTTTGCACTCTATTTTTTGATATTTTGAATAGGCAACAATTGATAATCCGGTCAATGCAGCAATAGAAATGTAAACAAAAACAGGGATTGGAACTGGATCGCCTCCCGCATAGGAATGTAATCCGGACAAATAATAATTAACGCCGAAATAGGTCATTAATACAGATGAGAATGCTATTAAAGACATCAGATTAAAGACAAAAATACTTTTAAACGTTGCGATCATTCGCGAATGAATAACGAAACTATAAACAATGATGGTAATTAGCGACCATGTTTCTTTTGGATCCCAGCCCCAATATCGACCCCATGATTCGTTTGCCCAAACAGCTCCCAAAAAGGTTCCAGTAGTTAACAAATACAATCCTATTGTCATTGATTTATAGTTTATTACCGTTAATTCATCAATCACTTTGAGAATATCGGTTGAATTATTTTTATTCAAAACTGAATATAATACAAGACAAACTATACCTAGCATAGCAGCCAAACCCAGAAACGCATAACTGCTAGTAATTACTGATACATGCAAAGTTAACCAATATGATTGCAGCACAGGAACAAGGTTTGTGATTTCAGGATCCATAAAACTCAGATGAGCTACCAATAGCGTCAATGAAGCTAACAAAGCTGTTGCTGCCAAAACTAGTGTTGTTTTTTTCTGAAATAGGATCCCCGCCAGTATTATTACCCACGAAATAAAAATCATGGTTTCGTAGCCATTACTCATTGGTGCATGTCCTGAAACGTACCACCTTATTAATATTCCGAATGTGTGAAGCAAGAAACCAGCATATAACATCAGTTGTAGAATTTTAAGAAACACATCTAACCCACGACCTTTTGCTGCTATTTTATAAATCATAATGCCGAAAAACAAAATACCTAAACATGCATAAAAAGGAAATAATCTTTCGAAAATCAAGGTTTTATAATATACGATCTCCAATTTTATTTTTAGAGCCGAAGGAACTGCATAACTGGACTTTGTGAATTGATATTCCTTAATAAAGTTTAATTTTTCGGTTGCTCCAATAAAATCAGCGGCCTTTATATCGGAAAAGAAACTTGCCAAAACTGAAGACAAAAAAACGGAATCGCTTGCTGAGCCAACCATTTCAGCAGCTTCCGTTGGCGAATACCAGGTTTTTGTTTCATTATTAACCGGAAAAATCCGGAGAAAATCGCCACGATGAATCATAAAACAGATATTCAATCGCTCATCGATCTTAATCGCTTCCTTTTCGAGCTTGCTTCTCGAACCCACTGGTTTTGAATACGCTATGGTAAGCAAATCACTTAACTTATAGGTGTTTTTTTCCAGATCAATAAAATCCTCAAACGATGCGAAATCATCGTTGATTCCTAGTTTATTACGAATCTCTTTATTCGACACTTTTATTACCGGAGCATCTTTCCAATGCTCAAAATCGTAATAGAAACCAAGAAATACCTGCATGGGAGTTAATCCATTGTAGGTTGGTTTTTTTGAGATTTTTCGCAAAATATCATGACTAATTGTATAGAGCGGCTTTGTTCTGCCTTTCTGATCCTGCACCAGTAATTCACCAAATTCATCAGCCGCCGCACGAGGAATAATTAACTTTTCAGATTCGTTTCCAAAAGCCAAAGAGCTAGTTATAAGGAATAAAACAACCAAAGAAGCTGATTTTGTTGTTGTGTTCTTCCAAAAACTAGGAGTTACATTTCTGAAAAGCGAATTTTTATTTAGTAGTGATATGATAAAAAAAAGTATCATCAGAAAATATCCTGTATAAGTAACAAATATTCCTTTGCTATCCTTACTAACGGATAGAATAGTTCCTTTTTCATCCTGATCGTACGATGACTGAAAAAAACGGTATCCCTGGTATTTTAAAATATGATTCATGTAAATAGAATACTCCATTTCTTTACCGTTTTTTGCATCCTTTACCACCACATCACTAACAAAAGAAGAAGGACTATTGGATCCGGGATATCGTTCTATTGTAAATTTGTTTAGTTTTAAGGCAAAAGGAAGCGTTTTGGTTTCTTTCGTGTTTTTTGTTTTCGAAAAACCCGTATAATTAGCAATTACAATCTCGTTAGAAGCTTCTCCTTCTCTTATATGCATCATTCCTTCGACTGATGTAAACCGGGTAATACCTGCACCAATTATCATAAACACAAATGCAAGGTGAAACATAAAGACAGATAGTTTTTTTCGAACATAAAGCTTATTTAAAATAATGCTACCCAGCAGGTTAACCAAACAAATTAAAAAAAGAAGCTCAAACCACCAGGTATTATAAATGAAGTATCGCGAAGCATTAGCGCCATAATCGTTTTCGACATAGGTTGCAAAAGCGAGTAACATTGCCAGGATTACAGATAAAACACCCATAAACCAGGGTGAGAATAGAAAGAAATTGCGCAGACTTCTCATAAAACATGCTTTAGTAGAATAGCTGTGAAAATACAAATTCTTAGTTCAAAAAAAAATAGGTTGTACCAAAAGCAAGATTGTTGTCTGTTTTTCGACAAGCTCAAAATGACAACAATCTAACAATCAAATGTTCACGCTGAGAGTTGTCAACCTGAGAAATGTCACTCTGAGCTAGTCGAAGAGTGTCGAAGGACGTCGAAGTGTGAATGCAAAAAAAGGATAGCACAGGGCTATCCTTCTCAATAAAAATATAATGATGTATTAATTAGAACGTTAATTTAGCTGATAAGTTGATAATACCTGCTGTAAAACGATCGGTATGTGCAATATCACCATCAGTATCAAGTAATGTAATATAGTTTGTAGTTATATATTGATATTCCAAGGCAACAGAAAATCCGTGTTTTATAGGAAAAATTAAATCACCATATAATACTTTATTACTTGCAATAGGTTTTTTTGTCGCTGTTATAATAAAATCTTTACTAGTATTTTTATCGCAACCATAACCAACAACAACCTGTAGCCAGGGTTTAATTGTTGATGTTGCATTTAACCAAAAACCCATGCTTTTTTTGTTATTGTCAACAACCTTTTTTGTATCATCATCAATTACATAGCTATAGTTATCAGAAATGTTAAACAAGTTTGCATTCATTAAGTTTTTTCCGGTGTTAAATTCACCAGTTAAAGAGAAATACTTGTGAAATGGCAAATTAATATCAACACCAAAACCTGAAGTTTTGAATGTACGGTCAGATTTCAATGTATCTTTTATTGTACCTGTGGCTTCAATAGTCCCTTTAGCTTCAAGATAGCTTGCATTTACATAAGATACACCAATGGTATATTTATCAGCTATTTTACCAGAAACTCTTGCCTGAAACATAGGCATGCCTGATAAATTGTCTTTACCTAAACCAGCATCTTCGCGTGTAGCTTCGGCTAAAGCGATCTGAAACATTGGAGCAAAGCTTTTATTATCAATTTTATAGCTTAACTGAACTTGTCCTCTGCGGAAACCTCTGTTACCTGCAAACCACAAATTGCCGTTGGTATTGTTTGTATTGGCATTATTAGGTGAAAAAAGATCCCATTGCTGACCAACACGAGCTTCGAATCCGCCGCTAATGATAGATGCGTAAGCTAATCGAATACGAGGTTTAACGTTTGCATCGAATGAACCACCAAAGAAATCGATTTCAACAAGACCGCCAGCTTTAATTTTATCGCCAACGCTGCCTTTAATACCTAATCGTGTATGTTGAGCAGTAAAACCAACTGCTTCCTGGTCTTTACCAGTTGCAATTTGAGCTGCTCCAAGGTTTTCTAAACCAAACGAGGTAACACCACCACTTGAATAAACCATATCGCCTTTTATAAAACCATAGGGTTTTAGCTCCACTTTTTTGTTTTCTTCTTTTTTCTCAGCTTCCTGAGCAAATGAAACCTGGGTGAATAAAATAAGGCTTAAAGCCATTAGTAAAAAATTCTTTTTAGACATAATTTAAAATGATTAGATTTATTATTAATTTTTAACTCCTTTTAATTTTCAGATTGCAACTAAAACAAATGATTTTCAAATAAATAACGATTTATATCATAAATTTAAAGTGACAATAATTTAAACCGGAATTTTTACTATAAACTTACTTCCAACATCCGGAGTACTTTCTAACTCAATGGTTCCTTTATATAATTCAACCATTTTTTTTGTAATCGATAAACCGAGGCCACTGCCAGTTGTATTCATGGTTTTGGCATTTTTAATCCGTACAAAATCCTGAAATAGCAATGCCTGATCTTCTTTTCGGATTCCAATACCTGTATCTTCAACAGTTACAACAAGCTGATCTTTCTGCTTATCAATAACAATAAACACCTTACCACCTTCTCGATTGTATTTTACTGCATTTGAAACCAGGTTATTAAATATGATAACCATTTCATTCTTATCGGCGCTTATAAATGTATTTTCTTCGGCTTCAAGGTAAACTTTCACATTGCGCTGAACAGCCAGCGGTTCGATTGTATCGATCACTATTTTAGCTATTTCGTGCAGATCAATATTCTCAAGTTTACGTTGCTTTTTATCGGTTTCCATTTTTGTAAGATCGAGCAGATCGAGAATCAGTGTGCGCATGCCTTTAAGTCGCTCAATAGATCTGTTAATCATTAACATATAATCATCGACCATTTCACCGGCCTGCTTTTCCTGAATTATCTTAAGGTAACCCTCAACAGCATTTATAGGTGATTTAAGCTCGTGCGACAGAACCGATAAAAACTGAAAGCGAACCTGCTTGCTTTCTTCGGTCATCTGCTTAGTCATTCGCCTTAAAAACAGGTTTTTGGTAATTCCTTCGAGAGCCGTTTTTATTTCCTGAGGAGTAAATGGTTTTGGTATAAAACTGTAAGCTCCAAAATTGGTTGCTTTAACGGCCAGATCGAGCGAGGCGTATGATGTGATCATACTAACAGAAATATCGTATTCTTTGTTTTTAATGTAATTGAGCACTTCAATACCATCCATTCCGGGTAATTTATTATCGAGCAAAATAATATCAATCCCGCCTGATTCGATGATTTCAATTGCTTTTTCACCTGTTTCAGCTTCCAGAACATCGAAAGTAAAATCATCATCCATAAATGGATAACTAACGGAAAAGTTCATTAACACTCGTTTAATACCAAATCTTATTCCCTCTTCATCATCAACCACCAATAATTTAAGTTTACTCATAATATGTTTTATGTGTTGTGCTGATTACAATCTATTTTATTGAATAATAATTTATCATAGTTAAAAAACTCTTGGCAAAGTAATGGTAAATGTTGTACCTGTTTTTCCGGCTTCACTATCGGCATTGGATGAAACATCGATTTTCCCTTTATGCATCTTAACAATGCCATAAACCAGAGGCAATCCCAGTCCTGTACCTTTTCCAATTTCTTTAGTTGTAAAAAACGGGGTAAACAATTTATCCAGATTTTCTTCGGCAATCCCTGTTCCTGTATCAGAAATTTTAATCACCATGTTTTTATCATCGCCATTGATATCGATTGTAAGATCACCTCCTTCGGGCATAGCTTCGCA
>JAVEZW010000027.1:0-22755 GCA_034002805.1 Bacteroidales bacterium
GGTTGAGAGTATTTTTATCTGTTTGAATCGAATAAACCAGTCTTCCATCCGAAGAAAATACATTGTAACTTGCAATACCATTGATTGCTTCGTTTATATAAAAAATGCCTTGCGAGGGATTTGGATAAATTGAAATTTGTTTATTTACTGATAAATCATTTGCCGAAGTTGGAATTGCAGCGGATGTAAACTGAACAGTTGCCATATCAATGTATGAATTACTATTTCGCGAATTAATAATTACATAGGCATTATTGCTGTTATCTATGTCAAATGTCAGAGGTTCGTCCATCCCTGATGCTGAACCGTTGTAGTATTTGGTCCATAAATGATTTCCTGTTGCTGAGTATTTAATAACCATTGCGCCACCGCCAGCCGAAACATAACTTCTGGCTGCAACCAATATATCCCCATTTTGATCTATCTTGATGGTTTCTCTTGTGTCTTCAGTTGAAAAACTATTTTTGCCGGCATGTTCTTTCAGCCAAACTAATTCGCCAGTTGATGAGTATTTTGCAGTAATAACACTATCGCCTTTCATCCCTGTTACTAAAACGTTTCCAGTATTGTCTGTAATTATTGATTTAAAAAGCGAATTAGCACTTACTCCGGGAGAAACTTTTTTGGTCCAGATTGTATCACCGCTTGCGTTGTATTTCATAAGCAGGGCTTCCCATTTATTGGATGTGGAGTTGGTTTCATAACCGCAAACATATACAGTTTCGTCATCATTTAAATGAACATCAAAACCCACAGCATTAAGTCCTTCAACTTGCTGAAAAAAATCATCCCAGATTACAGTGCCAGATGAATCATAAACAATCGTTCCAATGAAATAATCGTTTCCCAAATCGGTAAGGTAACCAGTCATTGCAATTTTTTGGTTCGTTTGATTGAAAGACAAACTTTTTGGATTTGCTCCATAATAAGCAGTAAAAGTTTTAGCCCAGTTTCTTTCGAGGTTATTATTTGTTTTAATTAACGCATACCCATTTTGTGCAACCAGCATGCTCGATCCACAGATATAATAATTACCATCATTATCGGCAGCAACCTCAACAGCCTTATCTGCTTTATGATTTGTACCATCGAAGATATTGGTTTTTAGTAAATCACCCGCTGAATTATATTTTAAGGTAACAATATCTTCTGTATTAGCACTGCTGTATGATGTTCCGGTTACGATAACGTAGTTATCTTTGTCAATAATAATTTTTGCTACCCGATCATTTTCATTACTTCGATTATAAGCGCGTGTCCATAATGTATCGCCATCAGAAGTATATTTTGCCAAAAAATAATTGTCTTTCTCTGTTGCATTTTTAAATGCATTACCGGCTGAATAGATATTTCCTTGTTGATCAACAGCAATGAACACTCCTTTAGTATTAGAACTGGTTAAATTGAGTGTCGATGACCATTGTGAAAATGAATTTAAGGTAATAAATAGTGATAGGACAGAGGTTAACAAATATTTTTTCATGATGTGATATTTTAATGTTGTTGTAAGAAAGTCAAATTTACATTTATTTATAAAAAACGAAAACTGTCGAATAAAGGTTTCGAAAAATTGAATAGTTTTCTTAGAAACATGGATAATACAGTTATTGAGAGTTAATAATATTCATAGCTGCTTTTATTCCATCGGCTCCACTCGAGATTATCCCTCCTGCATAGCCACTGCCTTCGCCTACGATATATAGATTTTCAAAGCCCGTAACGGCCATGTTTTCATCTCTTAAAACTTGTATAGGTGATGAAGTTTTACTTTCAAGGCCCATAATATTACCGGTTTCGAATCCTTTTATTTTGCGGCAAAAATCCTGCAATCCTCTACGCATAGAGTTGCTTACTTCTTCGGGCAGTAATTCCCAAAGTTGAGCAGGTTTTAATCCTAGCGGATAGCTTGTTTGTGAAGTTTTCTTTGGTTCTTTTTTCGAAATAAAATCCTGAATGCTACAATAAGGAGCGCTGTAATCTTTCGAGAATTCATAAAAGCTTTGTTCTAATTTATCAAGCCAATCGAGCATTTCAAGAGCTGATGTTTCTCTGCCAAGTAACTTCTCTGGGTTCACTCCCGCAACACATGCCGCATTTGCAAATTGAGCATTGCGATTGTATAAGCTCATTCCGTTTACAATGTTTGTGTTTTTATACGCAGCTGCAGGAACAACAATTCCTCCGGGACACATGCAAAAAGTGTAAACAGGCAAACTGTTTTCAGGATTTGATGTTAACCTGTATTCGGCTGCTTTTACTCCGGGCAATTTTGCTTTTCCCCATTGTGCCATATTAATAATTTCCTGTGGATGCTCAATACGACTGCCAATAGCAAAGTTTTTCGTTCGGAACGGAATACCATTTTTAATTAACATACGATAGGTCTCGAACGCTGAATGACCAGAAGCTATTATGAAATAATCTGCATGAATGCTGCCAGAATCTAATATGGCCTCTCTTATCTTATTGTTTTCAATTTTTAAATCAGTAAGTTGAGATTCAAATTTGAATTCACCACCTGCCTTTTGAAAATCTGATCTTAGATTTTTAACTACCTTTTTCAGATTATCACTTCCTACGTGCGGATGTGCCAGATAGCCAATTTCCTGCGGTGCGCCTGCATCAATATAGCTTTGCAGAATAAATTGCTTTTCAACTGAAATATGTTTCGATCGTGAGGTAAGCTTTCCGTCAGAGAATGTTCCGGCTCCACCTTCTCCAAATGCATAATTATTTTTTGAATCGAATTCGCCTGTTTGTTCAAAACTTCTTATTCCAGAATCGCGGGTAAAAACATCGCAACCTCTTTCAATAATGGTAACATCGAATCCTGCCTTCTGTAGAACAAATGCCGAAAAGAATCCTGCAGGGCCGCTACCAACAACAACTACTTTTTTGTTTCTCTTTATATATTCAATCTTGAGAGAAGGTTGTGGTTCTGCTTTATTTCCCTTAATTTCATTAGAAGAAACGCCAACGCGAATGAGCCAATGGATCTTGCTTTTATTACGTGCATCGAGACTTTTATTTTCAATCTGGTAAGTAAAATTAGAAATACGAAGATCTTTACTAATCTTATTTCTTAATTCTTCTTCCTTATAATCTGTGGGCAATTGAATCGAAATTTCTTTGTATGCCATATCTTGTTGATTAACCTGTTAGCAAATTAATTTGCCGAAATAGTTAGATTATAAACCTTTTTTATTTTTACTGGATTTTTTAGTTTTGTTTCAAAAGTAGCCCATACGATGATTTCTTTTTCAATATTGGAGTTGGAGGGTATATAAAATTCAATATGTGCAATACCTTTTTCTGATTGTAAAGGATTTAAAACTACTTTCCCATCAGAATTAATTACTTCTTGAAAAAACAGGGTTTTATTAGCTGGCTTATCAAGTTTACATTTCAGTATAAATAGATTGTTAGAGGCAATATTGTTGGTAGTTTCGAAAATTATTCTTGGAAAATTTTTGATTAATTTACCCGATTTGTCAAATTCTTTGGTACCCTCTAATAATTTTCCGTCTTTATAAGGTATTTCAGCTTGAAGTTTACCATTATCGTAATAAATTTTCCTTATACCATTCATCTTCCCATTTACATAGGGTGTAATCCTGTATGGCTGACCATTTTCGTAATACCAAATAGTTTCACCAACTGTAACGTTATTAATGTATTGAACCAACGATCTTAATTTGCCTGAAGGATAATACTCTTTTGCAGGGCCGTTTTTTCTTTTGTTTTTAACTGTTATCTCTGATTTTAACTTTCCGCTTTTTTCGTAAAAGGTTTTTAAAATATAAATACTATCTGTATTGCTATTGATTTGATCTGTAGGTTCCTGCTTGGGTTGACAGGCTGTGCACACAACCATGTAGATAAAAAAAAGTATAGGTATAAGTCTCATTATCAGGTAATATTAATTTTCTGTAAATATAAAACAAATACCCGATTATGATTGGTAATACTGCCCAATAACCTTTAAAAATGAATAGAGTAATAGAAAATGACTGTTACAACAAAGGCCAAAGGGCAGTATATTTACTTTTATGACGCATTACTCATAAAATAGTTACAAAATCAAAACTTTATTAAAATCAATTTGTTTTAGATTAAGTAAGTCTAATTTCTTTATATATTTGTTTAAATCTACATTCCACCAAAATGAAAATTAAGCTATTCATCTTCTTGTTGCTACTAGCATCGTGCAAAACTCCAAAAGAAACAAAAACAATGATTCAGAAAATGCCTGTTGAAATTGAGATTACTGAGGTAGAGAATAATTTTACATTTACAGTTTTAAATAACTCTGCAGAGCCCATAAAGATTATTAATCCAAGAAAAATCACAGTTCAGAAATTACAGAATGATAATTGGCAAAATTTGCGAATACTAATTTGCCCTTGTGATGCACCTTGCAATGCTCCTAAAGAATCTATTTCGGTTGATAGTAACCAGGTTTATTCTTTTAATTGGAATAAAAAAGAAAGCTGGTGTGGCAATAGAACGCCTTATGGCATTAGAGAAACAATTGAGCAGTTGGTGGATCCCGGTAAATTTAAGATATTAGTATCTGTTGAGAAATCAGACCAATCCATTGAAATTATTAGTAAAGAATTCGAAATTAAATAATAACTACCATTATGAAAAACCTATTTACCCTGATTCTGGTGTTGTGCATATATTCATTTGGATATAGCCAATCCTGGACAAAAAGCCTTGAAAGTAAAAATCCTAAGGATATAACATTTTTTGATGTTCAAAAAGCATTTAATGATTATCACAAGGATAAAAATGTTATTAAGGGTTATTATTATGTTAAGGGAGAGAAAATTAAAGCTCCGGGATGGAAACAATTTAAGCGATGGGAGTGGAACATGGATATGCGGGTAGATCCAACCACCGGAGAGTTCCCAACAACCAATACTTCTCAAGAATGGGAGAAGTTTATTAAATCAAATCCGAATTCAAAAAGTACAGCAGGCAATTGGGTGCAAATGGGTCCTAATTCATCGTATGGAGGATATGCCGGTATCGGACGGGTTAATTGCATTGCTTTTCATCCTACCGATCCAAACACTTATTGGGTAGGAACTCCTTCTGGAGGTCTTTGGAGAACAACTGATGATGGAAGCACCTGGGATGTTTTGACCGATCAAAATGATGTGTTGGGAGTTAGTGATATTGCTATTCCTTCTGATTTTGCTACTTCGAATACTATTTATATTGCTACAGGCGATCGCGATGGCGGTTCTTCACATACGTTAAGTGGAGGAAACTGGGATGATAACGAAAGTATTGGTGTTCTGAAATCTACCGATGGTGGTGCTACATGGAATCCTACCGGACTAACATGGAATACTAGTGACGGACAACAAATCGGACGGCTATTAATTCATCCCTCAAATCCTCAGGTGTTGATTTTTGGTGCTTATGATGGAATATATAAAACTACCAATGGTGGAGGAAATTGGTCGAAGGTGCATACATCTAATTATGTTATCGATATGGAATTTAAGCCAGGTGATCCATCGGTTGTTTATGCATCAACAAAAGGATCTCCTGTTGTTTTAAAATCAACAAATACTGGTGATACATGGACTACAGTATATACATTTCCAGCAGGCACTGATCGTACCGATTTAGCAGTTACACCTGCTGATCCCGACCATTTATATGTTGTGGTTACAAATACGAGTGATGGATTGTATGGTGTTTATAAATCGAATAATAATGCTGCAAGTTTTGTGCAAACATTCAGTGGATCAGTTGCTAATCATAGTTTATTAGGTTATTATAGTGATGGTTCGGGTGAAAATACCGGACAAGGTAGCTATGACCTTGCTTTTGCTGTTGCTCCAAATGATACTAATATTATGTTTCTTGGCGGAATAAATACATGGAAATCGACTGATAATGGGTATAACTGGACAATAAATAACATGTGGACAAATTATTCTGGATATAATATTAGCGGTGCACCCGAGGTTCACGCCGATAAACATGCTCTGAAATTTTATAATAATACTACACTTTTCGAAGGTAACGACGGAGGAATTTATAAATCAACTGATGTTGGTACAAATTGGGAAGATAAAACCAACGGAATGGTAATTAGTCAATTGTACCGTATTGGAGTTGATCAAACCAATAGTGCAATTGTATTAGCCGGATTGCAGGATAATGGAACAAAGGTATTATGGGAAGGTACTTGGTACGATGTTAAAGGTGGTGATGGAATGGAATGCATCATCGATCCAACAGATAATAACTACCAATATGGAACTTATGTAAATGGCGAAATTGAGAGAACTACAGATGGTTGGTCAACATCTGGAAATTCATCTATTATCTCTAATAATATTGCCGATGGTAGCGGTGGTTGGTGGGTTACCCCATATACGCTCGATCCAAATAACAGTCAAACTATTTATGTTGGATATGCTGATGTATGGAAATCTACTGACAGAGGTGACACATTTACCAAAATTTCAACTATGAATTCCGCTTCACAAAAACTGCGATCATTGGCTGTTGCACCTAGTAATTCGAGCGTAATTTATGCTGCTGACAAGACACATATTTGGAAAACTATTAACGGAGGAACTCAATGGGCTGAAATAACAGGAACCTTACCTGTTTCTTCAACTAATATAACATACATTACTGTTCATAATACAAATCCTGATATTGTTTGGATTACATTTGGTGGGTATAATTCAACCAGAGTTTATGAATCTATAAATGGTGGTACATCATGGACAAGCATATCTGCTGGATTGCCCGCTCTTCCTGTTTTTTGTATAACTCAGAATAAACTGGAAACTTCGAAAAACCATCTTTATGTTGGTACTGACAGAGGAGTATTCTTTAAAAACGGAACAGATAACTGGATTCAGTTTAACACAGGTTTACCTAATGTTATGGTAACTGAGTTAGATATTTATTATAATACTACAACTCCAACAGATAGTCGTATTCGTGCCGCAACATTTGGCAGAGGTTTGTGGGAGTCTGATTTGTATGATTTTACATTAGCTGAAATAGTTGCTGAAAATATTACAGGACCATACACTGTTACTCCAAGTAGTGGTATTGCAATAAATATTCCTTTTACTATTAACTCCACTTTTACTGGAAACACCTTTACGGCATATCTTTCAGATGCTTCAGGTGATTTTACGAGCGAAACCATTATTGGAACGCTAACTTCCAATGTTGCCGGAACGATAAATGGCACAATTCCTGCAAATACTCCTTCAGGTAGTGGTTACAAGATAAGAATCAAATCTTCAAATCCTGTTTTCACAAGTCCTCCAAGCAGTACATTTCAGGTTACCTTGGTTAATGAAATAGTTACCGGATCAATTATTGGATCGTACATTGTTACAAACTCCAATAGCTCTGGGATAAACATCTCTTTTACAAAGAATGCAACATTTACTGATAATACCTTTACAGCATACCTATCGAATGCTCTGGGTGATTTTACAAGCGAGGTAAGTATTGGTTCTCTTGTTTCAAATAATGCAGGAACAATTAGCGGAGCTATTCCCGCTGGTACTCCAACAGGATCAGGTTATAAGGTTCGCGTCAAATCATCTAATCCTGCTTATACTGGAACAGCAAGTAATGCATTTCAGGTAACGCTTAATACATCCACAGAGGTTATTGATTTAACAGAAAACGCAATTAGAATTTATCCATTGCCAGTAAAAAACTTCCTAAATATTGAGTTTGATAAGAATCAATCTGATGTGAATATTCAGGTTTTGGATTTATCTGGCAAAACCATGTATAAAAAATACTTTAATGAAGTGTTAAAGGATTATATCGAAGTAGATAAATACCCTGCAGGTATTTATATTGTGCAAATAAAAACAGATGGACGAGTTTATTCTAAACGAGTAGCGGTACAATAATAAAAAATGGCAGCCCAAGGCTGCCATTTTTATTTTAAACTTAATCTCCACCAAAGCTAATATCTTTATATTTAATGAATTAAGTACTGGTTTTTGGTTGATTCTCATAAAATGAAAAAATAAGGCAAAAAACTGTATTTTTGTCTGCTATTTAAATCGTAGCAGTGTATTTTATTATTGATTAAAAAGCTTAACCTTATGATAAATACTATTTACCCGAATAAATTAGCCCTGATTACAAAGAATAAATCATATACTTATGCTGATCTGTTAACTGAAATCAATAAGTTTAACCAGCTTTTTGCTGGTAAGGCCAATAAAATTATTGGTATTCATTCTGAAAACAGGGCTGAATGGATAGTTGCTTTTTATGCGGCATGGTATAATAAATGCACTGTTGTACCTATCGATTTTTTGGCTTCAGTAGATGATGTTTCTTTTATTGTGAATGATTGTAAGCCTGAACTGGTATTTATTAGTAATGAAACTAAAAATAAGTTTGAAAAAGTTCAACAGAATATAACAGTAAAACCTTCACTCGTTAACTTTGATGATTTAAAATTAGAACCTGTAAATAGTACTCTGAACTGGAATGTTCCCGAAAATGAGGATGATACGGCTGTAATTATTTATACCTCAGGTACTACCGGTAGCCCAAAAGGAGTAATGCTTTCTTACACAAATCTTATTGCAAATATTAAAGGTGTTTCAATTGATGTTAAAATATTTACTCCCGAACGGCAAACATTAATTTTATTACCGTTACATCATATTTTTCCTTTAGCAGGATCCATGGCTGCGCCATTATCAGTGGGAGGAACCGTTGTTATGTCCCCATCAATGCAATCGAATGATTTGCTCGAAACGCTGAAAAATAATAAAGTGAACATCATGATAGGTGTTCCACGTCTTTATGAATTGCTTTACAGAGGTATTAAGGCAAAAATTGATGCCAAATTTATCGGTCGGTTGTTTTTTAGAATTGTAAAACTAACAGGTAGTCAGAAACTTGGAAGAAAAATATTTAAGCAGGTTCATGCCGGGTTTGGTGGTAATCTTGAATATTTGGTTTCGGGTGGCGCTGCATTGCCTAAAACTGTTGGCGGTTTTTTTAAAACGTTGGGCTTTGATGTTCTCGAAGGCTTTGGAATGACCGAAGCTGCTCCAATGATTACATTTACTCGTCCGGGTATTGGAATAATAGGTTCTCCAGGACAGGCTTTGCCAGGTTTGCAGATGGAGATTCGTGATGGCGAGATTGTAGCCAAAGGACCAAATGTTATGAAGGGTTATTATAACAGACCCGAAGAAACTGCCGAAATGATAAAAGATGGCTGGCTATACACCGGCGATCTCGGATATCTTAATAAAAAAGGTTATTTATTTATTACTGGGCGAAAAAAAGAAATAATTGTTCTTCCTAATGGCAAAAATATAAATCCGGTAGAGCTTGAAGAAAAACTTGAAAAGATAGATTATATAAAGGAGGCAGGTGTATTTTTACAAAATGATTTGCTCCATGCAGTTATTCTTCCTGATTACGAAATTCTTTCGAAAAAATCAATCAAAGATCCTGAAAAACTCTTTAAAGAAGAGGTTATGCCGGCTTTTAATTCAGAGCTTACATCGTATAAAAGAATAATGAAATATTCATTAACCAAAGAAGAAATACCACGCACACGACTTGGTAAAATACAACGATTTAAACTATTCGAATTATATGAAAAACCCTTAAGGAAAAAGAACGAATCAGTACATCCATTATCTGAGGAGTTTATGGCGATAAAAACCTTTCTCGAAAGCCAGGTTGATATGACTATTTCTCCCGATGATCATCTTGAATTTGATATTGCTCTTGACTCTTTGAGTAAAATAACTCTTATCGATTTTATCGAGCGCACATTCGGGGTTAAAATTGCTGAGGACAAGCTTCTTTCTTTTCCATCAATTGGCAAGATGGTTGATTATATTAAGGAAAACAAAATGTTTCAATCATTCGAAATGCATAACTGGTCGGCAATCATAAAAGAAAAGATTCACCTGAAACTACCCAAATCATGGCCCACACAAGCTCTATTTATTAAATTTTTCAGAGGTGTATTTGCTATTTATTTCAGAGTTAGAAGCAAAGGATTGGAGAATATTCCTGATGGACCAGCCATTATTACACCAAATCATCAGAGTTATATCGATGCACTTTTTGTTACCGGATCTCTTAAATGGTCAACTATTAAAGAAACCTATTTTTATGCTAAACGAAAGCATATTAATAATAAGTTTCTCGATTTTATGGCCAACAGAAACAACGTGATAATAATGGATGTAAATACAGATTTAAAGGAATCTATTCAGAAAATGGCTGAAGTATTAAAACAAGGCAAGAAAATTATTATATTCCCCGAAGGCACAAGAACATCTGATGGAAATCTCGGAGATTTTAAAAAAACATTTGCTATTTTAAGTAAAGAGCTTAACGTACCTGTTGTTCCTGTTGCAGTTAATGGTGCTTTTGACGCCTTACCAAGAGGATCAAGGTTCCCAAGGCCATTTACAAAAGTTCAGGTAAGTTACCTAAGTCCGGTTTACCCACAGGATTATGATTTTGACACACTCACTCAAAAAGTGAAAGACATGATAGCTGAAAATATTGCAGATAGAAAATGATGAAAAATCCTAAGTTGAACTTAATTTGAAAATTGGGAGTTTTCTTAACATATTTTTTAATACAACAGCATATTTTATGCTATTTTATTGGGGTTTATTAACCCCTTTTTTTATAAAATTCTTACATTTGTACTATGAAACAACCCAAGGATAAGACCAATTGGAAAGAGGTTTGGAAGGATTTATTTCTTGATGACGCACAGGAGCAATATCACTATAAGATTTCGAACTATGGGCAGGTATTGGTATTTACTAAAGATGACGAAAACAACGATGGGCAATTAGTTAAGCTAACAAAATTTAACGGATTTACAGCGTTGAATTACAAAAACAATACAGGCAAGTTTAAGCGTAAATTTATTCATAAATTGGTTGCTGAGAATTTTTTAAATCCGCCAAAAGAAAACCAAACTATTGTCTTACATATTGATTATAATTCGGAGAATAATTATTACCAGAATTTACTTTGGGCAACACATCAGGAAAGATTTTATCACTGGAAAAAGCATAATCCCGATTGGTTTGGAAATAAAAAGCTCAATAAACCATCCTATTCAAAGCTTACTGAAGCAAAGGTTAGGCTGCTTAAGAAGAAATTGTTAAATCCTCAAAGAAGAACACGTATAAAGATTCTTGCACGCCAGTTTGGGGTTTCTGAGATGCAGCTTAACCGAATAAAAAGAGGCGAAAATTGGGGTCATGTTAAAGTTTAGTTAATTTGCTTCAGGCAAATTTATCTTTATTTAAATGGAAATAATTACGTTTAAACCTATTGGTAAAATATACACTCCTTTTAACACACCGGAGGGAATGCCTATACAGCCATCAGGAGCGGTTGGTGTTAAAGGAAGAATAGAAATACTTCCTGAATTTACCGAAGGGTTAAAAGATCTCGATGGATTTTCGCATATCATGTTGATCTATTATTTGCATCTGTCAGGTGTGCACAAGCTTTTGGTCAAACCATTTATGGATGAAATTGAACATGGGATTTTTGCTACCCGATCTCCAAAACGACCAAATCCAATAGGATTTTCTTTAGTTAAGCTGAATTACATTGAAAATAATATAATCAATATTGAAAATATCGATGTTTTAAACGAAACACCATTACTCGATATTAAGCCTTTTGTTGATGATTTTGATTTTGTAAAAGATTCTAAAAAAGGATGGCTCGAAACAAATGCCATTAAGTCAAAAACAATGAAATCGGATAACCGATTTTGTGATTAAGTGTTTTAGAAATAGATATTTAGATCAGGTTAATTTAACAGAAAATACTCAAAGTTATGCCAATTAAACAATTTTTGCTTAATAATAAAAATGGCATCATTGTAAAATTAGCCAGTTTTGGTGCACGAATTGTTTCCATAATAACTCCCGATAAAAATGGATTATTTGAGGATATTGTGCTCGGATATGATTCTGTCGATGAGTATATGGATGATAAGTTGTATATGGGTTGCATTGTTGGTCGCTATGCAAACCGGATTTCAAAAGGCAAAATCAGTATAAATAGAAAAACCTATTTCTTAAGTCAAAATGATAGTGAAAATACACTTCATGGAGGTTTTCAGGGATTCGATAAAAAAATATGGAATGCCGAAAAAGATGGAAATAGTGTTAAAATGAATTACTGTTCAGAAGATGGGGAAGAAGGGTTTCCAGGCAAATTAAGTGTAGCTGTTACATTCGAATTAACCGAATCTGATGAGTTGATAATTGACTATCAAGCACAAACAACGAAAGATACTGTTGTAAATTTAACTCATCATACTTATTTTAATTTAGCAGGTAATACTTGCTCAACTGTTCTTGATCATTTTTTGACCATTCATTCAGATTATATAACCGAAATTGATTCCTGTTTAATACCAACCGACAATTTTCTTGAAGTAAAAAACACACCATTCGATTTTAAAACTCCAAAAACAATTGGTTCGCGAATAAGTTTAAATCACCCACAACTCAACTTAGGAAATGGGTTTGATCATAATTGGGTGCTAAATAAAAATCCAGATGAACTTTCTAAAGCAGCCGTTTTGTTCGAGCCTACCTCTGGACGAACAATTGAATTTTTCACAACGATGCCCGGTCTTCAGGTTTTTACATCAAATTTTGGAACCGAAAACATTCCCGGAAAAGAAGGACGTTTTATTAAAGCACGATCTGCAGTAGCAATAGAACCACAGTTTTTTCCCGATTCACCAAATCAGCATAACTTTCCATCTGCAATTCTAAAATCTAACGAGGGTTATAATCATAAAACAATTTATAAGTTCGGTATAGAATAAAACACATGTATTTATTAAATACGAATAACAGTATGAGACGAAACGATAGAGAATTAAAAGACCTCTCAACAATTGAATCCATAATTAGCAAGGCTGATGTTTGTCGCATTGCTCTTATCGATGGTAATTTACCATATATTGTTGCATTAAATTTTGGTTACAAACCCGGAGATCCATCGGTAATCTATTTTCATTGTGCCAAAACGGGTCGTAAAATAGATATTATAAGAAAAAACAATACAGCTTGTTTCCAGATGGATGTTGATCACGAATTAGTGCAGGCTAGCAAAGCTTGTGGTTATGGAATGAATTTTAAAAGTATTGTTGGCTATGGTAAAATCTATGAGGTGGAAGATAAGGCCGGTAAAATTGAGGGATTGCAATATATTATGAAGCAATACACTGGTAAAAACGATTTCACGTATGAGGATAAAATGCTGGAAGTTACATCAATATTAAGACTTGAAATTTCAGAAATTACTGCAAAACAAAAAGTTTGATTTGATTTACAAATTCCTTACTTTTATTTATTACTAATTTTAACCCTACTATTATGAGAAAAGAATCTATTCGTTTTTATGCTCTTGCTATCGTGTTTATTGCTGTAACAGTAGTTTTTTATAGTCAAATAGAACTAAGTTTAGCTCGTTACCTGATATTTATTATGGGAGGTTTTGCAGCTGGAGTATTGGTTACAAGAGGGATTTTTGCTTCAAAACCGAAAGAGGAGTAAAATGTAAATTATGCAAAATAAGAAAGAGGCTGTCCAAAAAAGCCTCCTTTTTCATGTCTACACTTCGACAAGCTCAGTGTGACAATTTGATTATTAGATTGTTGTCATTTTGTCCCGAAAGCATTCGGGAGTCGAAAAACCGACAACAATCTAATTTTGATACAATCTTTTTTTTAAATTAAAATCCTTTAAAGGTCGTTCCCAGCGCAAGTAATACAAAACCTCCGGCTAACAGCCAGAAACTGTATTCAGTTACGTATTGAATATCTATAAAATGTCCGAGAAGACCTAAAATTCCAATAATAAGTCCTAGAATCCAAACAATTGTTTTTGGTGCTGATGCCTTCATAATGATTAGGTTTAAGTTAATAATAGAATTAGTGTTATTACACAAATTTAAATAATACAATCGAAAAAGTAAACCAATTGTTAAATCAGTATGGGTATTATTCAGTAAATAGATGTAGTATAATTCTAATAATTAACTACTTAATATTTTCGATGGCTTGTCTGAATAAAATCCGGTTAAGGATGTTTACTAATTCGTTAAATGCTTTTTCATTCGCTTCTGCTGATGATCTTCCAACACCTTTAATATCCTCGGTTTTGCGAGTCCAAAGAGTCTTATTGGTTTTGTCGGTTACAATTATTTCAGTAACAATATAAACGGAGGTAAAAGCTCCGGCACTTTCACCTTGCTGAGGATCAAATTTCAAACTAACAAAATAATCGGCATCTGATTGAGTACTTAAACTATAACCTAATTCATTGACAATTTGGTTAAAAGTACTGGTTATTCGTTCGCAGTCATTTGTATTGCAATCATTTTTATCCATAATAAGAGATAAAGTAGGGGCAACTATATTAATAGCAACCGTAACCGGTTTTAAGCTTCGTTTAAGAATGAGTCCTCGAATAAATGGATCATCAACTGCTTTTTGGGTTAAATCTTTTAAATTGATTGCTGCAGTAATCTGTTCTTTTGAATTTTTCGAATAGATTGTTTGCGATCCGAGCTGAACCTTTCCATCAGCATCGGTTGATTGGCGGTCGTTTTTTAAATATCCACCACTAAAACTAAATTCAACAGGAATACCCTGAACGGCTTTTTTCTTATAATAAACTTTAAAAATTAATGGTTTATCGAGCTCGTTTCCTCGTTTAATAAAAACTTCTGACAAATCTGATTTTATCTCCAAATTGGTTAAAATCTGGTTCGCAGCCGAATAAAGCTCATTGCCAATATCAACACTCTTACTGTTTACTGTTGCGGGAGTTTCTTCGTTAAGATAAGCTTTTATGGCTTGTAAACCCTGCAGATAGAATGAAAAAGCTTCTTTAGGTTTATTTGCAAGTTGCTCCTGCATTCCTGATTGGTATTTTGCTATTGCAGTGGCAACGGCCTCCTGTTTTTTCTTCTCTTTCATTTCGTGGTAGGTACTTTGTCCTACTTTAAAATAAACCCAATAGCTATCCTCTGTTTCAAAGAAAGCAACAGGTTCAAAACCTTCAAAATAATCGCTTGATGTTACTTCTATTTTTTGATCGTATGTTTCTGAAACTCCATATTGAGATTCAATGGTATGCAGAACTGAGGTTGCACTAACATTCGACGAAATTTCCTCAGCCATGTCGGCTAATGCGGTTTGTCTTGCTTTTGCAATATATTCAGATGATGTTCCGATCTTTTTTACAGATCCAACACCAGTATAATATCCCGCAATATAAGGTTTTTGTTTTACCCAGTCGGGCAAGGTTTCGAGCTCGATAGTTTTTTTCTTTGCAGTACACGAAAAAAGGAGGATGACTATAAGTAGTAAATATTTTTGCATTATTGTTCTGGATTATATGATGTTACCTTTTTATAGATCTGTTGCACAGCCTGATTATAGGCTTCATTTAGCAATTCTGATGTGGATTTCATTTCTTGTTTGTTATTCAGCAAGTCTCTCAAATTTCCAACATCTCTCGAATTGTCTTTTACCACATCTTCAGGTGATTTTCTGTCTATGCTTTTCCAGTAACCTGGTACAAGCTTATTTTTTTCACCACTAAATGTTGCATAATGCAGATCGTCTGTTTTGGTTATATTTATTATATCCGAAATTAATATTTCGTTGTTTTCAGTTGATATCAGTTTGTATGTTAGTTCTAAAGTTGCTCTGTTTTCGCCTTCTATTTCGTAGTAGGTAGTTTTATGGTATTCAGGCTTTTCAACCTCTTCGCCTTTTTCATTCTTTACCTTTTTTATTTCTTTAATGTATCCTCTTTTCTCCGTTCTTTTAGGTTTCCCCTTACTTTCTGACGCTTTAATTATCTCACCCACTAAAACAGATTTTATTCCGGCAAGATTTGCAGCTTTTAAATTCATTTTGCCATTTTCGTAAATATCTCTATTTACAGCCGATTGGTCAATAATCTTGAGGAAAGGATTATCTGATTTACCCAATTGGCTTTTTAATCTGGAAGTAACTGCCAGCGATGCACTTTTGTTAATGAAAGTAGAAAAATCAAGATCTGTAACTAAAACTGTTATTGTTCCTTTGTTTAGTGCATCTTCTTTTAATGTTACGGATTGCTTATACGTTCCGGCACCTTTAATTATATTATCGAAAGCATAATAAGCTTTTCGATATAATTTATTATTTAAATACTGATTTGCATCTCTGTAAATCGGTTCGTACCTTGCTATAATTATCTGATCTTTAATGTCTTTATAATTAGCATCGATGGTTCTGATTTCTTCAAAAACAGTTAATGCGGCAGAAAATTCATCTCTGTTGAGTTTATCTAATCCATCAATATATTTTTTATTTAAATAATCACCTTTTGCCTCCTCGTAATATTCTTTGTAATATTCAGGGAAGCTTAATTCTACGCCAACGCCTTTTATTTTATTGTAGTAATTTTCTGCATCGAGATAATTGTAAACTGATTTTTGGTAATCGGCTTGTTTGTATGCAATATTGAAGTCAGAGAGTTTTTTATCCAGTGTTTGCTGTCCTGTTTTGCGCAAACCAAGCTTTGCATCGACATTTGAGGCTTTCTTTTTAACAGCAGTATAATAATATTCAGCAGCATCCTGGTACAATCCTGCTTCTTCAAATTTTGCTGCTTTTTTAACATTACGTTTTGATGCACAACCTGCTGCTATCAATATTATGCTTATAATGAGTAAGAATCTTGTCATAATAACTGGTTTATTTTCGAAAAATACTAAGATAATGATTAATTTAAAAGTATGCCTTAAAAATAATATCCTGTAGCACAAAATCTATGCAACAATTATTTTTTTTTAGTTCGTTGTTGCATTTTTAATTTTTATTCGTCTTTTATAAAAGTCGAATTTTAAATACAATAATTATGAAAAGAATCGTTGCAGTTATAATCGTTTTAATGCTTGCTACACCAGCATTATTTGCACAGGAAACCTTGAGAGAGGTAGTACGCGAATATCAGGAAAAAAACTCAGAATTTACTTTTGTGATACCCAGTTTTATGATAAAAATGGGTTTAGCTTTTGGCGATATGGATGAAGAAGATCGTGAAGTGCTTGAATTGCTTGATAATATGAAAATTATTATTTGTGAAAAAAACTTTAACAAAAATGATTTTGCAGCACTTGATAATGGGTTAAAAAATGGAAAATTTTCCGAAATTATGACAGTATATGATGGAAACGAGAAAGTACGAATGATTGTCAATCGAAAATCTGAGAAAAAATCAGAAATGCTTATGTTGGTCGAAAGTGATGAGGAAAATGTACTCATGTTATTCAATTTTAGTGGTGAGCCGGATTATAAAAAGTTTTTGAGTCTGGCAAATAATTAATAAAAAAGGGCTGTAAAAACAGCCCTTTTTAAAATTCAACTTCTATTTAAATTTTAGATTTTTCAGTTTTGCCTGTTCTTTAATTGCTTTTAGCATAACATCATCGAGCACATTTTCTTTACTACTTGCTGCCTGTTGCTGAGCCACAAAATCCTCACGTTCTTTATTCAGTTCAATAATTTCTTTATGAATTTGTTCGCGTTCTTTTGATTTTGTTTCTATATATTTTACTTTATCAGATTCGCTCATTCCTTTCATTTCTGCAGGTAATTCCTCTTCTCTTATTTTCGTAATTTCAAAATCTTCTTGCTCTGCCGCATCAACCAAATCCCATGATTCGTTTTTATAAACATGCGAAGCTTTCGAAACAGCGCGCTTTACTTCATTAACCTGGCTTATTCCACTCGCATTTAAATCCTGTGCAACCTGATTTTCTTTTTTCTGTCTTCCTTGAATACCATAGGAAATATAGGTATTATTCAGTTTTTTATTTAGCTGCGAGATTTTATCATCATATGGCGAAGTGATATAAATAGTTTTGAAATCCTGGTTGATACTCATATATTCGCCTCCGGTAATTTCAGCACCATGTTTCCAATTGGTTCTTATGCCTTCATTAAAATCACCACAAAAAATGGTGTTAATTATTATTCCATTATTTTTTGAGCGGTAACATGCATCTCTGTAATCAATTGATCCTTGTGTAAATGGTTCGTTACCTGCAATAAATATCAATTTTAAATCATCTGCCGAATTGTTCCAGTCTAACTGATCTAACGATGTTTTTATAACCTGACCGCAAAATTCATCTCCACCGTTTGTTTTTAGTTCAAAAAGTTTTTGTGATATTAAATCCAGGTCTTTTGTTAAAAATACTACTTGTCGGATATATCCTTCGTATGGATTTAACCAGTTGTTGCCATATTCGTATAATGCAATTTGAATTTCGGGTTTATCTCCATCACAACTAGCCTTGGTTAGCTCGTTTACTATGTTCCAAAGTTGCGACTTAGCCTGATCAATAAGCCCATCCATGCTATTGCTGGTATCCAGTAAAAGAGCAATTTTTATTGATTTTTTAGTTCTGTTTTCAGGAGGAGTGGTTGCATTAACGCACATGGTTAAAAGCAAGAGAGTTAGAAGAGATGTAAATCCAAATCTTAAAAGATTTCGAATAGCTGATTTTTGAATTTTTGTTTTCATCTTATTTGATTTTAATGGTTTCATGATGCTAAAGTAGATACAAAAAATAGTGGGTAAAAGCTATAATTAGGCAACGGGTCGGTTGAGTTAGGCAAGTGGTTTTATGAACTTGTTAAGTGGAAATATTATGCTTGAAAACATTGATTTTAAGGGTGTATGAAGAGAAATGGATTTTTAATGCTCAGTTTTTGTTTGTACTTTTACATTGGTTTTAATCTGCCACAAATGAATCGTAAACTTTCCATATTATTTTGTTTTACTTTATTGGGTTTTACTTCAATTGCACAGCCTAATATCAGGAGTTTTCAGCAATCTGATATAACCACTTTGCTCGATTCTGCTCAGAAATATTCGAAAACCGATGCCGTAAAAGCATATAATATAATGGAAACAGCATTGGAAATTATTGTTCAGAAAGGAGATAAGGAAAACGAAATAAGGGCTTATACTATTCTGGGCGAAATAAATTATTATTCTGAACAGTACGACTTGTCGGTTGATAATTACTTTAAAGCTATAGCACTGGCCGAAAGCATTAAAAAGGATGGTTTGTCATACGATGCACGAAAAAAGATTGGTGTTTCGTTTAAGGCTTCCGGCTATCTGGATAAAGCAATATTTTATTTAAACTCTTTTTTAACTCATACAAGTCGTATTTTACCTAATGATGATATTGTTTATATAAAGACAAACCTTGCCGAAACATACGAATTAAAGAGCGAGTTGATATTAGCTGAACAAACTTATAAAGAGGTACTTTCTATTGAACAAAGCCGCAGAAATAATCAGGGAATATTATTTATTCAGGATCGCCTGGCACAGATAAGTTTACAAAGAAATAACCCTGCAGGGGCAATACAGTATTATAACCAATCGGAGCAAATTGCTCAGGAGTCGAGTGATAAAAAATCGCTGGTAAATGTGCTTCGTGGTAAGAGTGCAGCTCTTAAAAAACAAAATAAACCAGAAGAGGAGCTTGATGCTCGTCAGCAAGCCCTTGATATTAATACCGAACTTCAGGATGTTGATGCTCAAAATGTCGATTTGCTTGAGATAGGAAAGATCTATGTTGAACAGGATCAGCAAGAAAAAGCAATACCTGTTTTGCAACGAAGCATCGATATTTCAAACGAAACACAAAATATTTCCCAGAAAAAAGAAGCTCTTTACACGCTTTCAAAAGCTTACGAAAGATCAGATGCAAATATGGCTTTGCTGACTTATAAAGAATACCTAAAAATAAATGACAGTATTAATAAAATAAGAGAAAATGAGTTACTTTCAAGGCTTGAGCTTGCCACATCATTAAACCGAAAGCAACAACGCATTGATCTGCTTGAAAAAGACAAAGAGCTTAATGATAAAACGATTGAACTGCTTATGCAGGATCAGATTTTAAGAGATCAATTCATTAAAAATCAAAAAAGAGCTATTCAATCACTAATCATTATTTTAGTTATACTTTTTGTTTCATCGGTTTTAATTCTGCGAAGTGCAAAACAAAAACGTATTGCAAATCAGTTATTGGCTCTCAAATCTCTTCGCAGTCAGATGAATCCGCATTTTATTTTTAACGCATTAAATTCGGTTAACAGCTATATTGCTAAAAAAGATGAATTATCAGCCAATAGGTATTTATCCGATTTTGCCTTTCTTATGCGCTCTGTTCTCGAAAACTCAAAACACGATTTTGTGCCTCTAACTGAAGAAATAAAGATCATAGAGCTTTATATTAAACTAGAGCACGAGCGATTTAAAGAAAAATTCGACTATACGTTTATTGTTGATGATGATGTAAATACCGATTCGTTTCTTATACCACCCATGCTTATTCAGCCATATATCGAAAATGCTGTTTGGCACGGATTAAGATATAAAACCGATAAGGGCTTTTTGCATGTTGAATTTAAGCTCATTGATAAAAATCTACAAATCATAATAAAGGATAATGGCATTGGCCGTAAAATGTCGCAGGAGCTTAAAACTAAGAATCAACAACAAGTGCATTCAACCGGATTAAAAAATATCGAAAATAGATTGAAAATTATAAACGAAGTTCATGGATTAGGCATTCAGATTGATATTGCAGATCTGGATATGGAATCACAATCAGGAACAGTAGTAAGTATTTTAATACCTATGCAAAAAAAACTGATTAACTAGCAATGGATAAGTTAAAAGCAATAATAGTTGAGGATGAGCTGGCCAGCAGAGAAACATTAACCAGTTATTTGATTAAGTATTGCCCTGATGTTGAGTTAATTGCCGAAGCTGATTCTGTTAAATCAGGGTTGGAAGCAATAAAAAAACACAAACCTGATGTTGTTTTTCTCGATATCGAAATGCCTTTTGGTAATGCTTTTGACTTGCTCGAACAGATTGAAAAGGTTGATTTTGAGGTTGTTTTTGTTACCGCATACAGTAACTATGCTATTCAGGCACTTAATATGAGTGCTTCTTATTATATCTTAAAACCCATATCTATTGATGAACTTGTAAAAGCGGTCGAAAAAATTACACAAAAAAGGGCAGAGCAGGAGATGCCGGTGCATTCGAAGGTGCTTTTAGAAAACATACAGGCAGTTAATAAACACAATCATAAAATTGTTTTACCACAACTAAATGGGTTTGATGTTGTGAAAATTAATGATATCATACGCTGTCAGGCAAACGATAATTTTACCGAGTTCTACTTAACCAACGGAACCAAAAAACTAATTTCCAGAACATTAAAGTTCTACGAAGATCTGTTACAAGATTTTGATTTTGTTCGTGTTCACAAATCGCATTTAATAAATATGCAATACGTGGTTAAGTATTTAAAGGGAAAAGGCGGACAAGTAGAAATGACCGATGGTTCTGTTGTTGATGTGTCGGTTAATCAAAAAGCTTCATTCTTAGAAAAATTTAAATAAAATGAGGTTGTCCCAAAAGAACTTTCCATCGTCCGGAGGACATGGAAACGTTTTTATATTTTACTAATAAACAGTTATATATAAAACACGATAGAAAGTCCAAGGACGTTTCTATGTGTTTTGAGGCAACCTCTTTTTATTTCAGCTACTTCGAATACTGATCAATCACATTGCCAATACTTCGTTGACAAACCTTGCAAAATACATTATGTCGTGTGTACATGATGCAATCTAGCTGGGATCGGTATAATCCATACTGATTATAACCAGCACCTTCAAAAGCGCCAACCTTATCTTTGTATTGTTCCTTAGAATAATACTCATCCTGTTTTTTTAACTCACGCATAAATAAATCTTCCATTACCGATTCTTCAACTTTTGCGGCTCTAAGTGCTGTTCTTTCTTTCTGAATCTCATAACCATGTTTATCAAATTCTTCTTTGTTCCAGGGTGTTGGAATAGGCGTTTCTTCATCAACCAGATCTTTCCATTTAAGATTGTCCTTATCTAAAAGAGCTGTAATATTTGTTTCCCAAGGTTCTAAGGTTACTGGTGGCGCTTCATACGAAACCGATGAAGTATAGTACTCATCAGCTAATGCAGCCATATGATGACCCATCTCATGAACCATGATGTAATCAGCAAACTTATTATCTGATGAAACTGTAGTGTAAAGATTATAGATTCCGCCACCGCCATAGGTTCTTTCGTTTACCAGAATAACCATAAAGTCATACGGCACAGCCGATGCCACATTGCGAATTGTTTTATTATCATAACTTAATACATATCTCTCGGAGTCGAAACTACCATAATGTGCCGACAGTGGAGTTCTTTTAAATACTCCGGGATGGGGTTTATGGATACCTGATTCTTGAGCTGGAGTTTCGACTAATCGAATATTAATATCGTTTTTACGACTTTTAAATGGTTCAGCGCTTAAAAGTACATCACTTAATCGTTTTGCATCATTGTTAAATTTATCCATCTCTTTAACTGAATATCCATCACCCAAAATAACTATATCGAGCTTTTCCTGAGCAGAACCATTCTCGATAATAACAGCAGTTTTTTCAGTATGAATCATATCTGCAGGGTTTACTTGTCTCGAATGTGGATCAATCTCAGTAAACCAGATCGTTTTAAACTCATTGTTCGAATCTCTCTTTTGAATAATAAGGGTTACTGAATTC